>NZ_JAQFJH010000011.1:0-59824 GCF_030440025.1 Streptococcus sp. SO2 | reverse complement strand
TACACTTTGGTCACCAAACTCGTCGCTGGAACCCTAAGATGGCTAAGTACATCTTCACTGAGCGTAACGGAATCCACGTTATCGACTTGCAACAAACTGTAAAATACGCTGACCAAGCATACGACTTCATGCGTGATGCTGCAGCTAATGATGCAGTTGTATTGTTTGTTGGTACTAAGAAACAAGCTGCTGACGCAGTTGCTGAAGAAGCAGTACGTTCAGGTCAATACTTCATCAACCACCGTTGGTTGGGTGGAACTCTTACAAACTGGGGAACAATCCAAAAACGTATCGCTCGTTTGAAAGAAATCAAACGTATGGAAGAAGATGGAACTTTTGAAGTTCTTCCTAAGAAAGAAGTTGCACTTCTTAACAAACAACGTGCACGTCTTGAAAAATTCTTGGGTGGTATCGAAGATATGCCTCGTATCCCAGATGTAATGTACGTAGTTGACCCACATAAAGAGCAAATCGCTGTTAAAGAAGCTAAAAAATTGGGAATCCCAGTTGTAGCGATGGTTGACACAAACACAGATCCAGACGATATCGATGTAATCATCCCAGCTAACGATGACGCTATCCGCGCAGTTAAGTTGATTACAGCTAAATTGGCAGACGCTATCATCGAAGGTCGCCAAGGTGAAGATGCTGTTGCAGCAGTTGAAGCAGAATTTGCAGCTTCAGAAGCTCAAGCAGACTCAATCGAAGAAATCGTTGAAGTTGTAGAAGGCGACAACGCTTAATTCATATAAATAGTAATTACCTAGGAGGGCGGGGCTTAGCCCGGCTCTCCTATTTTTAAAAAATATAGGAGAATCAAAATGGCAGAAATTACAGCTAAACTTGTTAAAGAGTTGCGTGAAAAATCTGGTGCTGGTGTCATGGACGCTAAGAAAGCATTGGTTGAAGTTGAAGGCGATATCGAAAAAGCGATCGAATTGCTTCGCGAAAAAGGTATGGCAAAAGCAGCTAAGAAAGCTGACCGTGTTGCTGCAGAAGGTTTGACTGGTGTTTATGTTGATGGTAACGTTGCAGCAGTTGTTGAAGTAAATGCTGAAACTGACTTCGTTGCGAAAAACGCTCAATTTGTTGAGTTGGTAAACGCAACAGCTAAAGCGATCGCAGAAGGAAAACCAGCTAACAACGAAGAAGCTCTTGCTTTGACAATGCCTTCAGGTGAAACTCTTGAAGCGGCTTATGTGTCTGCAACAGCAACTATCGGAGAAAAAATCTCATTCCGTCGCTTTGCTTTGATTGAAAAAACAGATGCACAACACTTCGGAGCATACCAACACAACGGTGGACGTATCGGTGTTATCTCTGTAATCGAAGGTGGAGACGAAGCACTTGCTAAACAAATTTCAATGCACATCGCTGCTATGAAACCAACAGTTCTTTCATACAAAGAATTGGATGAGCAATTTGTTAAAGATGAGTTGGCACAATTGAACCACGTTATCGACCAAGATAATGAAAGCCGTGCTATGGTTGGTAAACCAGCTCTTCCACACTTGGCATACGGATCTAAAGCTCAATTGACTGATGAAGTAATCGCTCAAGCTGAAGAAGCTATCAAAGCTGAATTGGCTGCAGAAGGTAAACCAGAAAAAATCTGGGATAAAATCATCCCAGGTAAAATGGATCGCTTCATGCTTGACAACACTAAAGTTGACCAAGCTTACACACTTCTTGCACAAGTTTACATCATGGATGACAGCAAGACAGTTGAAGCTTACCTTGAATCAGTTAACGCTTCAGTAGTTGAGTTCGCTCGCTTTGAAGTTGGTGAAGGTATCGAAAAAGCTGCAAACGACTTTGAAGCAGAAGTTGCAGCTACAATGGCAGCAGCCTTGAATAACTAATAAAAAAGTAAGGAAGCAAATCAGCTTCCTTTTCTTTTGTTGGAGGGGGATTCAGAGGTTTATTTTAAAAGGTAAACAAAAAGCCCTATACAAGGGCTTAGTGTATTTAGGAGACTATACTTCAAACTCATAGAGAGCTGTAGATAGGTAACGCTCACCGTTATCTGGTGCGAGAGCAAGGACTTTTTTTCCTGCTCCAAGTTTTTTAGCAACTTCAATTGCTGCATAGATAGCTGCTGCAGAAGAAATACCTACCAAGAAGCCTTCTTTTCCGCCAATCTCACGACCAAGTGCGAGAGCATTGTCTGAGGTTACGCGAACGATACCATCATAAGCTTCTGTATCAAGTGTTTCTGGGATGAATCCAGCAGAGATACCTTGAATTTTGTGAGGTCCTGGTTTTTCACCTGATAAGATTGCTGATTCATCTGCCTCAACTGCAAAAACTTGAATGTTTGAATTAGCAGCCTTAAGAGCATGAGAAACACCTGAAATAGTTCCTCCAGTACCAACACCAGCAACAAAGGCATCTAAACCATCAGCTCCGAAATCAGCTAGAATTTCAGCTCCTGTTGTTCTTTCGTGAACTTCTGGGTTAGCTTGGTTAATAAACTGTAATGGTAGGAAACCATCACGCTCAGCAGCAATTTCCTGCGCTTTTGCAATCGCACCTTTCATTCCTTCGCTACCAGGAGTGAGGACTAGTTCAGCTCCATAAGCTTGGATAATTTTACGACGTTCGACACTCATGGTTTCAGGCATAACGATAACAACTTTATAGCCTTTAGCAGCACCAACCCATGAAAGTCCGATACCAGTATTTCCACTTGTTGCTTCCACAATAGTAGAACCTGGTTTAAGTTTACCTTCTTGTTCTGCTTTTTCAATCATACTTAGGGCGATGCGGTCTTTAACGGATGATCCTGGGTTAAAAGCTTCAAGTTTTACATAAACATCTGCTACACCTTCGGGTACAATGTTGTTTAATTTAACAATCGGTGTTCTACCGATGAGTTCTGTGATGTTGTTATAAATAGCCATATAAGCACCTCTTTATATAAGATGCTACTAGTATAACGCTAACTTTAACTTTTGTAAAATATAGAAATCCTATCACTCCGATAGGATTTCTTTATATCAGTGATTCAAATCGTTAATATTCAAACGATTGTGATAAGCTAATTCAAACAGATAAGTGTATAGAGGTATGATATCTGTTTTCTTTGGAAATTCAAATTTATGAGAATTAAAAAGTTCATTGTGAGATTTTAAAAAGGCATTTTCTAAATAAGTAATCGTAATCTCGCTATCATCAATCCCAAGTCCAGCAGTTTCCATCTCAACATTAACGATGTTCATGAGGAAAATTGATTTGATAGACATCTTCCGTCCGGTCGCCCCTTGTTTATCTGTAAAGATGATTCGGATGTTTGTAAAGATAATTGAGTCACGAATGAGTTTATATCCGCTTTGAATTTCTTCATTTTCTAATAAATATTGTCCAAACTCCTTGGTAAGAGCTTCTTTACTTTGCTCACTGAAGTTTCCAGCGAGTCCCTGAATTAATCTTCCAAAAGCCATATGATATTTCCTTTCTTTACGATAGGTTTACAGGTACTTCAACTTCACGTAAACCTTTGTCAGTTAGAGTAACTTTTCCATTGAAAAATTCAATGAGATCAGCCTTGATACCGTCTTTCTTTTCTTTATCAATGAAAATCATAGTGTCAACTTGATCTGTAAAGTTTGTCTCTAATTCTATGAGATTATGCTCTTTAAGAAAATTCCCATATTCTTGATACTGGGCATAGGTCATGTGAATCTGTATCCCTGCCTGCTCTTTGATTTCAATAATGCCAATTTCTTTAACTGCTAGGGCAACACTACCAGCATAAGCGCGTATCAAACCACCAGCCCCTAGTTTAATACCGCCGAAATAACGAGTAACTACCACACAGACATTAGTAAGGTTGTGATTCTCCAGAACTCCTAGCATAGGAATACCAGCAGTTCCACTAGGCTCTCCGTCATCACTGGTTCGCTTGATTTCACTACGTTCACCGACAATAAAGGCAGAGCAGTTGTGGGTCGCTTTATAGTGTTCTTTTTTGATAGCTGTGATAAAATCACGAGCCTCTTCTTCACTATAGACACGCTTGGCATGACAGATAAAGCGTGATTTTTTGATTTCTTCTTGGACTTGTCCGTCCTCTTTTATAGTTCTGTATTCCATATTTTTATTGTACTAAAAAATAGCGTAAAGTTCTACATTTTACGAATAAAGAAATATGAAAGTAAATCCAAATTATCTCGGTCGCCTTTTTACGGAACAAGAATTAAGTTTTGAGGAGAGACAACTAGCAAAACAAATTCCATCCATAAAAAAAGAGAAGGGCCAACAATATTGTCAGCGTTGTGGTAGTCAGATAAAAGAAGAATGGCATTTGCCTGTTGGTGCTTTTTATTGTCGAGAATGCTTGATTATGAAGCGAATAAGAAGTGATCAAAAACTCTATTACTTTCCGCAAGAATGTTTTCCAAAGCGAGATATACTCAAATGGTCAGGTCAACTGACTCCATTTCAAGAGCGGGTATCACAAGGACTCCTTCAGGCGGTAGATAAGAAGGAGGGCACCTTGGTACATGCAGTGACAGGAGCTGGTAAGACAGAGATGATCTACCAAGTTGTCGCTAAGGTGATAAATCAGGGTGGAGCTGTTTGTCTGGCCAGTCCACGAATTGATGTTTGCTTAGAGCTCCATAAACGATTACAAAATGATTTTGCATGTGAGATTGCACTACTACATGGGGAGTCGGATCCCTATTTTCGTACACCTTTAGTTGTAGCAACCACTCATCAACTATTAAAATTTTATCAAGCTTTTGATTTATTGATTGTGGATGAAGTGGATGCCTTTCCTTATGTTGATAATCCAGTGCTTTACCATGCAGTCAACAATTGTGTAAAGGAAAATGGATTGAGAATATTTTTAACAGCAACGTCAACAGATGAGTTAGACAGAAAAGTTAAACAAGGGGAGTTAAAGCGTCTCAGTTTGCCACGTCGCTTTCATGGAAATCCTCTCATTGTTCCCAAGCCAATCTGGTTATCGCATTTTAATAGATATTTAGAAAAAGATGGCTTACCTCCAAAATTAAAACTTTACATTGAGAAACAGAGAAAGACGGCATATCCCTTACTAATCTTCGCATCTGAAATAAAAAAGGGAGAAAAGCTAAAAGAAATTTTGCAGGAGAAATTTCCAAATGAGAAAATAGGCTTTGTATCCTCAATCACGGAAGACCGATTAGAGCAGGTACAAGCCTTTCGAGATGGAGAGTTGACGATATTAGTAAGCACAACTATATTAGAGCGTGGAGTTACCTTCCCTCGTGTAGATGTTTTTGTGGTGGAAGCCAATCATCAACTCTTTACCAAGTCAAGTTTAGTACAAATTGGTGGGCGAGTTGGAAGAAGCATGGATCGTCCTACTGGAGAACTTATATTTTTCCATGACGGACTCAATCAGTCTATTAAGAGAGCCATAAAGGAGATTAAACAAATGAATCAGGAGGCAGGAGTATGAAGTGTTTATTGTGTGCTAAAAGCTTGCAAACAGAGATAAGCTTTACTAACCTGCTCTATTTTAAAAAGGAGGAGGAACTAGTATGTGAATCCTGTATTTCGTCTTTCGAGAGTATTGGTGGTAATCATTGTCCTAGTTGTTTTAAAAAAGGAATGTCAATGATCTGTCAAGATTGTCAATTTTGGTGTAAAAAAGGTGTAAAGGTTGATCATGTAGCGCTTTATTCCTATAATCAAGCCATGAAAGAGTATTTTAGTCGCTATAAATTTGATGGTGATTATCTTCTTAGAAAGGTATTTTCTGATATATTAAAAAAAGAGTTAAAGAAGTATAAGGACTATCAGATTGTGATTGTTCCTCTGAGTGGCCAGCGTTTTAAAAGCAGAGGCTTTAATCAAGTTGAGGGTTTGATAAAGGATACTGGGTTATCATATCTTGATATTTTGATTAAAAACGAAGTTGAAGCTAGCTCTTCAAAAAATCGAGCAGATCGTTTACTTACAATATTTCCCTTTTTGTTGAAAGATGGAGTGAAGCTTCCAGAAAATATCTTACTATTTGATGATATCTATACAACTGGAACTACCTTGAATCGTCTTAAAAGTATGCTATTAGAGGCTGGTTGTCAGAATATTAAAACTTTTTCCCTCGCAAGATGAGGAAAAAGTTTGCAAAAAAAATATGAAAGCGTTATAATATAATTAGAAAAACAAATATGTTTAGAAAGAAGGTACTTATATGATTAAATATAGTATCCGTGGTGAAAACCTAGAAGTAACAGAAGCAATTCGTGATTATGTAGTTTCTAAACTCGAAAAGATCGAAAAATACTTCCAAGCAGACCAAGAATTGGATGCGCGAGTTAACTTGAAAGTCTACCGTGAAAAGACTGCTAAAGTAGAAGTAACCATTCCGCTTGGATCTATTACTCTTCGTGCAGAAGATATTTCTCAAGATATGTACGGTTCTATTGATTTGGTGACAGATAAGATTGAGCGTCAGATTCGTAAAAACAAAACTAAAATTGAACGTAAGAACAGAACTAAAGTATCTACAAGTCAACTCTTTACAGATGCTTTAGTTGAGGACTTAGATGTAGCACAACCAAAAGTTGTTCGTTCAAAACAAATTGATTTGAAACCAATGGATTTGGAAGAAGCTATCTTACAGATGGATTTATTGGGACATGACTTCTTTATCTATGTAGATGTTGAAGATGAAACAACAAATGTTATTTATCGTCGTGAAGACGGAGATATTGGTCTTCTAGAAGTTAAATAATCTTAAAAATTAGTCTGTAAAAGTGGTTTACACTAGTGTAAACCACTTTTTAGTTTGGATGTTTTACTATTATTTGAAAATAGTGTTCCCTCTTTAAAAGTCGCATTTTGGCTACAATTATGGTATAATAATGCGCAAGAGGTTTGTAATGAAAAAAAATGAAATAAATCCCTTTTTTATGTATCTGATTGCTATGGTAACCTTTACGATTATGACCATTTTGATTGTGTTAGTAAAGGATAATCTTATCACTATAGCAAGTCTATTTTTATTTATCGTATTCTATGTTCTGCTATTTAATTTCCAGAAAAAATATTACAAAAAAACAGATATCGAGCAAATCCAGTATGTTAATCATCAGGCTACGGATAGTTTGAGTGCTCTGTTGGAGCAAATGCCTGTCGGGGTTGTTAAATTAAATATGGACAGCAGTGAGATTGAATGGTTCAATCCCTATGCGGAATTAATTTTGACAACTGAGGATGGAGAAATTGATTTTCCTCAATTTCAAAAGATTTTAAAGAGTTCGATTTCTACTCCAGGGTCTTATGCCATTGTTGGGGAGAAACGTTATGCAGTGCATTTAGATAGAAATTCAGGTGTCTTATACTTTTTTGATGTTTCTGGTGAGTATGAGGCGACTGTTGAGCTTGTGACAAGTAGACCGGTAATCGGGATTATCTCAGTTGATAACTATGATGATTTGGAAAATGAAACGTCTGAATCAGACATTAGTCATATCAATAGTTTTGTTGCAAATTTTGTTTCAGAATTTGCTGGGAAACATGCCATGTTTTCTCGTAGAGTGAGTATGGATCGGTTTTATCTATTTACTGACTACACTGTACTTGGTCACTTGATGCAGGATAAGTTTTCTGTGATTGATACCTTTCGTGAAGAAGCCAAGCAACGGAATTTACCACTAACGATGAGTATGGGAGTTTCCTATGGTGATGGGAATCATGATCAGATTGGGAAGGTGGCTCTTCTTAATCTCAACTTAGCTGAAGTTCGTGGTGGTGACCAAGTTGTCGTAAAAGAGAATGATGAAACTAAAAATCCAATCTACTTTGGAGGAGGTTCAGCTGCATCTGTTAAACGTACTCGGACACGAACTCGTGCCATGATGACAGCTATTTCAGATAAACTTAAAAGTGTCGATCGAGTTTTTGTGGTTGGTCATAAGAATCTGGATATGGATGCTCTTGGCTCAGCGGTTGGAATGCAGTTGTTTTCGAGTAATGTACTGGAAGATAGTTATGTGATTTATGATCCTACACAAATGTCTCCAGATATTGCTCGAGCGGTTAACTACTTGGAAGAGGAGGGTGTTTCAAAACTTCTTCCTTTAGGACAGGCTATGACAATGGTTACCAAACGTTCCTTGCTTGTGATGGTTGACCATTCTAAGACAGCTTTAACCTTATCCAAAGAGTTTTATGACTTGTTTACACAGACGATTGTCATTGACCATCATCGTCGCGACCAAGATTTTCCAGATAATGCGGTTATTACCTATATCGAGAGTGGAGCAAGCAGTGCTAGTGAACTTGTAACTGAGTTGATTCAATTTCAAAACTCTAAGAAGAAACGTTTGAGTCGCATTCAGGCTAGTGTTCTTATGGGAGGAATGATGTTGGATACTAAAAATTTCACCTCTCGGGTAACTAGTCGAACTTTTGATGTTGCAAGTTATCTCAGAACGAGAGGGAGTGATAGCATTGTCATTCAGGAAATTTCGGCCACGGATTTTGAAGAATATCGATTAGTAAATGAGTTAATTTTACAAGGGCAAATGGTGCAGCCATCAATCCTGGTTGCTCAAGCTTTGGAGGATAAAGAGTACGATACGGTTGTTATTAGTAAGGCTGCTGACGCTATGCTTGCTATGTCTGGTATAGAGGCCAGTTTTGTAGTTGCTAAGAATAGTCAAGGAGCAATCTCCATTTCTGCGCGAAGCAGAAGTAAGATCAATGTCCAACGAATTATGGAAGAGTTAGGTGGCGGTGGTCACTTTAACTTAGCTGCGGCACGTTTGACAGATATGAGCCTGCAAGAAGCAGGAGATAAACTGAAAACAGTTATTTTTAATGAAACAAAAGAAAAGGAGTCAGAAGAATGAAAGTAATCTTTTTAGCAGATGTTAAAGGTAAAGGAAAAAAAGGTGAAATTAAAGAAGTGCCAACTGGATATGCACAAAACTTTTTAATTAAGAAAAACCTTGCTAAGGAAGCGACAGCTCAAGCTATTGGTGAGTTGCGTGGTAAACAAAAATCAGAAGAAAAAGCACATGCAGAGATGCTTGCAGAAGCGAAGGAAATTAAAGCGAAACTGGAAGCAGAAGAAACCATCGTTGAGTTTGTCGAAAAGGTTGGTCCAGATGGTCGTACATTTGGATCTATTACCAACAAGAAGATTGCAGAAGAATTGCAAAAACAATTTGGTATTAAAATTGATAAACGCCACATTCAAGTTCAATCACCAATCCGAGCAGTTGGTTTGATTGATGTTCCGGTGAAGATTTATCAAGATGTGACAAGTGTAATCAATCTTCGTGTCAAGGAAGCTTAATTTACGATTGGTTGACAACATTGTAAAAGGAAGGAAAGTCTGATGGCAGAAGTTGAAGAACTGCGTGTTCAGCCTCAAGATATTCTGGCAGAACAATCTGTGTTGGGAGCCATTTTTATTGATGAGACTAAACTCGTTTTTGTCCGAGAATATATCGATTCACAGGACTTCTTTAAGTATGCTCACCGTTTGATTTTTCAGGCTATGGTTGATTTGTCTGATCGTGGAGATGCTATTGATGCAACCACAGTTCGGACGATACTAGATAGCCAAGGTGATTTACAAACTATCGGAGGCTTGTCTTATCTGGTTGAGATTGTCAATTCAGTGCCAACCTCTGCTAATGCGGAATACTATGCTAAAATTGTAGCAGAAAAGGCTATGCTTCGACGTCTGATTGCTAAGTTGACAGAGTCTGTAAACCTAGCCTATGAAGCTTCTCAACCTGCTGATGAAATTATCGCTCGTGCAGAAAAAGGCTTGATTGATGTCAGTGAGAATGCCAATCGAAATGGTTTTAAAAATATTCGCGATGTATTGAATATTAACTTTGGAAATCTAGAAGCTCGTTCGCAACAGACTTCAGATATCACGGGTATTGCGACAGGCTATCGAGATTTAGATCATATGACGACAGGTCTGCATGAGGAAGAATTGATTATTTTGGCAGCTCGTCCTGCGGTTGGTAAGACAGCCTTTGCTTTGAATATTGCGCAAAATATCGGAACCAAACTCGATAAGACAGTTGCTATTTTCTCTCTGGAAATGGGTGCTGAAAGTTTGGTCGATCGTATGTTGGCTGCGGAAGGCTTGGTAGAGTCACATTCTATCCGTACGGGTCAATTGACCGAGGAAGAATGGCGTAAGTATACGATTGCTCAGGGTAATCTGGCTAATGCAAGTATCTATATTGATGATACACCTGGGATTCGGATCACAGAAATTCGATCTCGTTCTCGTAAACTGGCTCAGGAAACAGGTAATCTAGGCTTGATTTTGATTGACTATCTTCAGCTTATCACTGGAACTGGTCGAGAAAATCGTCAACAAGAAGTATCTGAGATTTCCCGTCAGTTGAAAATCTTAGCAAAAGAACTCAAAGTTCCAGTTATAGCTCTTAGTCAGCTTTCTCGTGGTGTAGAGCAACGTCAAGATAAGAGACCAGTTTTGTCTGATATTCGTGAATCTGGATCTATCGAACAAGATGCTGATATCGTAGCTTTTCTCTATCGTGATGACTATTATGAGCGTGGTGGTGAAGAAGAGGAAGGCATTCCAAATAATAAAGTAGAAGTGATTATCGAGAAAAACCGTAGCGGTGCTCGCGGAACGGTAGAATTGATTTTCCAAAAAGAATATAATAAATTTTCAAGTATTTCGAAGATGGAGGAACCAAGATGACAGACGCATTTACAGATGTGGCTAAAATGAAAAAAATCAAAGAAGAAATTAAGGCGCATGAGGGACAAGTGGTAGAAATGACCTTAGAAAATGGTCGTAAACGCCAAAAAAATCGTTTGGGAAAACTAATTGAGGTTTATCCATCGCTCTTCATCGTTGAGTTTGGAAATGTTGAAGGAGACAAACAGGCAAATGTCTTTGTTGAATCTTTCACCTATTCAGATATTTTAACAGAAAAGAACTTAATTCATTATTTAGATTAAGGATAATCATGAAAGTGGGAAGTTTCTCACTTTTTTCTTTTTCTTTCGAATGATATAGATGAGGTCAACCTCAAAAATCTAATTATTTGAAGGAGAATGAATGACATTTACTAAAGCAGGACATAAAAAGGGAACTTTTCTCAGAAAGACAGCTGTAGGATCAGCTTCACTATTACTAGCAGGAGCTTTTTGGTTTGGTGGAGGAACTGTTCATGCCAACCAGGCAAATAATGGATCACTGGCACGAGGAGATGATTATCCCTATTATTATAAAAATGGAAGTCAAAAAATTGATAAGTGGCGTATGTACTCGGGACAATGCACCTCTTTTGCTGCTTTTCGTTTAAGTAGTGTCAATGGTTTTGAGCTACCAGCTGCTTATGGGAATGCCAATCAATGGGGTTATCGAGCCCAAAAAGAAGGCTATCGTGTGGACCAGCAACCAGCAATTGGTGCGATTGCTTGGAGTACAAGAGGGCAATATGGTCACGTAGCTTGGGTATCTAACGTGATTGGAGACATGATTGAAATTGAGGAGTACAATTACGATTATACAGAAACGTATCATCGTAGAATTGTAAAAGCGAGTTCTATGACTGGTTTTATTCACTTTAAAGATGTTGGGAATGCTAGTGTAGGGCCTCATCAGTCTCTACTAGCTTTCAGTGGAACTCATCACTTCACAGAAAAATCAGCTATTATGGATCAGCCGACACTGACAGCTACTATTATTGAATACTATGAACCTGGAATGAGTGTTCATTATGATCAAACCTTTGAAAAAGAAGGATATAAATGGATTAGTTATATTTCACGAAGTGGAAACAGACGCTATATCCCCTTAACTAAAACAAGTAGTTCTAAAAATGGTTGGGAAAAAGAGGGAACAAGTTGGTACTACTATGAAAATGGTCAGAAAGCAGTTGGTTGGAAGAAGATTAATGGGAACTGGTATCATTTGCAAGCTGATGGTAGAATGACGACAGGCTGGTTAAAAGAAGGTTCGAATTGGTATTATCTGAAGTCATCTGGTGAAATGCAGACAGGTTGGCTGAAAGATAAGGGCATTTGGTATTATCTGGAAAGTTCTGGAGCTATGAAAACCAGTCAGTGGTTCCAGATTTCAGGAAAACATTACTATGTAAATGCATCTGGAGAATTGGCAGTAAATACGACTATCGATGGATTTCAAGTTGATGCTGATGGAGTTCGAGTAGAAAAACCAGCCTCATAAGTGTTATTCAGCATTTGGGCTCTTCCTAATGGTATTTTTCCCTGCTTTCCTTTATAATGGGTGTATGGACAAGAAAAAATTATTATTGATTGACGGCTCTTCAGTTGCTTTCCGAGCATTTTTTGCACTTTACCAGCAACTGGATCGTTTTAAAAATGACAATGGACTACATACCAATGCAATCTACGGTTTTCATTTGATGCTAAATCACCTGTTGGAACGCGTCCAACCGAGTCATATCTTGGTTGCTTTTGATGCAGGAAAGACGACTTTCCGTACCGAGATGTATGCTGATTATAAGGGTGGTCGTGCTAAGACTCCGGATGAGTTTCGCGAGCAATTCCCTTTTATTCGTGAGTTGCTAGATCATCTTGGGATTCGTCATTATGAGTTAGCCCAGTATGAGGCGGATGATATCATTGGTACCTTGGGTCGTTTGGCTGAAAATGAATCTTTTGATGTAACCATCGTCAGCGGGGATAAAGACTTAATCCAGTTGACAGATGAGCATACCGTGGTTGAAATTTCCAAAAAAGGTGTAGCTGAGTTTGAGGCCTTTACCCCAGAATATCTCATGGAAAAGATGGGGATTACACCAGCTCAGTTTATTGATCTCAAAGCTCTCATGGGGGATAAGTCTGATAATATTCCTGGGGTGACCAAGATTGGTGAAAAGACGGGTATCAAGCTCTTGTTAGAACACGGCTCGCTGGAAGGTATTTATGAAAATATCGATGGTATGAAGGCTTCCAAGATGAAGGAAAATCTCGTCAATGACAAGGAGCAGGCCTTTTTGTCTAAAACACTGGCAACTATTGATACCAAGGCACCGATTGAGATTGGCCTAGATGACTTGGTCTATAGTGGTCCAAATGTAGAAAGTTTAGGTAAATTCTACGATGAGATGGGCTTTAAGCAACTCAAACAAGCCTTGAATGCTTCTCAGGATAATCAAGCTGAGACTTTGAATTTTACCATGGTTGACAAAGTGACTGAAGATATGCTGAATGCCGACTCTATCTTTCACTTTGAACTTTTTGGTGAAAATTACCATACAGATGATTTGCTTGGTTTTGCTTGGTCGTGCGGAGACAAGCTCTATGCTACAGATAAGCTGGAACTTCTACAGGATTCGATTCTAAAGGATTTTCTAGAAAAAACACCTCTGAAAGTTTATGATTTTAAGAAAGCAAAAGTCCTCTTAAATCGTTTTGGTTTGAATTTGCAGGCTCCAGCTTTTGACAGTCGCTTGGCAAAATATCTTCTCTCTACTGTTGAGAATAATGAAATTTCAACCATCGCTAGTCTCTACGGTCAAACTTACTTAGTTGATGATGAATCCTTCTATGGTAAGGGTGTCAAGAAAGCTATCCCTGAGCGAGAGAAATTCTTGGAACACTTGGCTCGTAAGGTTGCTGTATTGGTTGAGACAGAGCCTGTTTTACTTGAAAAATTAAGCGAAAATGGGCAATTAGATCTCCTTTATGACATGGAGCAACCTCTAGCCTTTGTCCTTGCTAAGATGGAAATCGCTGGGATCAAGGTTAAAAAAGAAACACTTCTTGAGATGCAAGCTGAAAATGAGCTTGTCATTGAAAAGCTGACGCAAGAAATTTATGAGTTGGCTGGTGAGGAGTTTAACATCAACTCACCTAAGCAATTGGGCGTCCTTCTTTTTGAAAAACTAGGTCTCCCTCTCGAATATACCAAGAAAACCAAGACAGGTTATTCGACAGCGGTAGATGTCTTGGAGCGTCTAGCTCCGATTGCGCCGATTGTCAAAAAAATCCTCGACTACCGTCAGATTGCTAAGATTCAATCGACTTATGTAATCGGTCTACAGGATTGGATTTTAGCGGATGGCAAGATTCACACGCGCTATGTGCAGGATTTGACTCAGACTGGGCGTTTGTCTAGTGTCGATCCAAACTTGCAAAATATTCCTGTTCGTTTGGAACAAGGTCGCCTTATCCGTAAGGCTTTTGTACCAGAGTGGGAAGATAGCGTCCTTCTCAGCTCGGACTACTCACAGATTGAGCTACGAGTTTTGGCGCATATCTCTAAGGATGAGCACTTGATTAAAGCCTTCCAAGAAGGAGCTGACATCCATACCTCGACAGCCATGCGTGTCTTTGGAATTGAACGTCCTGAGGATGTGACTCCGAATGACCGTCGTAATGCCAAGGCGGTTAACTTTGGAGTGGTTTACGGGATTTCAGACTTTGGCTTGTCTAATAATCTGGGCATCAGCCGTAAGGAAGCAAAAGCCTATATTGATACTTACTTTGAACGCTTCCCAGGTATTAAAAACTACATGGATGAAGTGGTGCGTGAAGCGCGTGATAAGGGTTATGTAGAGACCCTCTTCAAACGTCGCCGAGAGTTGCCAGATATCAATTCGCGCAACTTTAACATTCGTGGCTTTGCGGAGCGGACTGCCATCAACTCTCCTATCCAGGGATCTGCGGCAGATATTCTCAAGATTGCTATGATTCAGCTGGATAAAGCCTTGGTTGCAGGTGGTTATCAGACTAAGATGCTTCTACAAGTGCACGATGAAATTGTTCTTGAAGTGCCTAAGTCAGAATTAGCTGCTATCAAAAAACTCGTCAAACAAACCATGGAAGAAGCAATTCAACTGAGTGTTCCATTGATTGCTGATGAGAATGAAGGCGTGACTTGGTATGAAGCTAAGTAAAAAATAGACTATTAAACAAAAAGAAATCCCCTTGAACAATATAGTTCAAAGGGGATTTTTGCTGAGAATATTCTTTCAAGCAAAGATAAAATCGATTTTATCTAGCTAGTAGTAGCATTATTTGATTTGTTTCTTTTGTTCTTTTTTGGCAAGTACTGGTAGAATCACACCTAATCCAATCAGAATAATTGGAGTCAAGATGTTTGTAAGAAGAGAGAATTGCCAAGCCGTTGGATTTTCAGCGTAGTTAATTTTTGGAACCATACCAAGGATACAAGCAAAAGCAGTAAAGAGGAAGCACCAAGTACCGATAACAAAGCCAAGTTTAGGATTGTTCACAAACTTGTATTCGGCATTTTTGTATGTTTTCCAAGCGCGATTAAGCATCATATAGGCAAGGAATACCCAGAGGTAACGCATTGGCATTACGATAGAATTGAGGTTTGTCATCCATTTTACAAGTCCGTCAATTTCCTGAATACCAAAAATTGGAAGAATGATGATAAGGCTAACGAGTACGCCTGTAAGGAGGTAGCCGTTAATGAGGACACCTTTTTCAGTACGTTTTCGAAGCCAGCTTGGGATGTAGTTTTCATCAGCGTTATTGAGAAGGATTTGCAATGGTGCGTCAATAGAGAAGGCAAGCGCAGCGATTTGTCCGACCATGTTTGTAAGAGCGTAGATCACGACAAAGAGGTTTCCAACTCCCCAAGAATTTCCTAACATTTGGAAGGCTTGATAAGCACCATTACGCATGAGGTCTTCAGGGATGTTATTGCCATCAAATAGCATTCCCATGGCAACTGATCCGAGGATAGCAGAGAGCCCCACCATGATGGCCATGACAATCATACCTTTTGGAAATTCTTTTGCAGGGTTGCGAGTTTGATTAACATAAGGGGAAATTTTTTCACAACCACCAACTGCAAAGACCAGTAGTGAAATCGTTGTAAAATAAGAAAAATCAAAATTTGGAATGTAGGTGCTCAGTTGATCCATGTGCGGTGTCGCAAATTGGATGTCTGGTTTAATGAAAGGCAGACCGACAGCCAAAAGCACAAAGAGTAAAGACATGATCAACATAGCACTTCCTGCCAAGCTACCAATGACTTTTAGAGTTGCCAATCCCTTTGTAGAAAGGTAGAGGAAAAGTCCAAAGATTAGCAAGCAGAGAATAACGATCCAGTGGATGTCGATTTGTTTAAGAAATTGTCCGTTACCTTGCAAGGCCCAACCAAGCGGAATTAGAATTCCTTGAGGTTTTTGTGCGAGATAAGGGATATGCACAACCCAGTAGGTCCAAGCAGCAAAGTAGGCTAAACGTTTGGTTGATGTTTTTTCAACCCAATCACTAACACCGCTTCCGCTTTCCTTAAAGGTAGAACCTAGTTGTCCAACGATGAGGGAATAAGGGATGAAGTAGAGTGCGAGGATCAAAATCCAAGATACGACGACTGAAATTCCCTGTTGAGAATAGTTGTTGACGACGTTTCCTAGCCCCCAAACCATGTTGAAGGCAATCAGAGAAACCATCAGCCAATTAAGTTGGTGTTGATCTTTTTTCATAATGTCTCCTTTTCTATTAATTTCAGTATATCATGTTTTTTTGAAAGCGCCTAACAAAATCCGAAATTTCCTATAAAAAATGTAGGGGGAATTTATCAGCTGGAGTTTGTACTTGAGTAAAAGTTATACACAATCTGTGGATAACTTTGTGAAATAAACAATTGTTTTCCATATGTTAGTTTAGAAAAAAGAGATAGAATGTATGAGTTGGGTACTAAGCTAGTCGGTTATAAAGACTGATAGAACAGTCTATTGAGGGCGTTTTACTTTAGAATGTCAAAAAAATGGTTGAGAGAAATCGTTTGGAAGTACATGAAATTGATTTGAAAGTTGATTGAAAGTTATACACAGTCTGTGGATAACTTTGTGGAGGATTTGGTATAAATCAGAAAATCCCCTTGTACATGACAAAGGGATTTGAACTATTAGTGATTTGGTAACCAGCTGAGGGTAAAGTCGAGAGATTGGGCGTTTAGCAAATCCTGGTGACCAATACTCTGAACTTCTTTTCCGTCAAGATGACAGTCTTGTACAAAGTGGAAGTGTTCATGATTTTGTTGCGTGCGAATATCCAACCACTGTTTTTTTTCTGCTAGATAGACACGAAGGTGGTCAAAGAGTGGAATCCCAAGGTCATAAATAGCTTTTCCTGGGCAGGTCGGGTAAAGTCCAAGGGCAGACCAGACATACCAAGCCGATAAACTACCGTTATCCTCATCTCCTGGATAAGCATCCCAGCCAGCTCGAAAGGCTTTTTGACGGAGAGTCTTGATTAAGAGACTGGTGTACTGAGGATAATTACTGTAACGGAACAGATAAGGGATGTGGAAACTTGGTTGGTTTGAAATGGCTAGTTGACCAAATGGTGCTGTTGCCATTTCGCTCATCTCGTGAATTTCATATCCATAACCCGTCGTTTCAAAGAGTGGGAGACTTTGACAAGCTTTTAAGAGATAGTTGCTAAAGGCTTCTTTTCCACCCATTAGTTGACCAAGTCCAGAAATATCATGTAAGATGCCTAGGCTTGCTTGAATAGCTGAACACTCAGCATAATCACGGCCCCAACTATAAGGAGAAAAGTCAGGACGGAAGTTGCCATCTACATCACGCGCCCTCATATATCCTGTCTCAGGATCAAATAGATTCTGATAGTTTTTAGAATAGTGGGCATAGGTTTGTGCCAGCTCTTCTTGACCTAATTTTGCTGCGCAGGTAGAGATGCAAAAATCACTGTAAGCATAGTCTAGTGTGTGACTGACACTTTCGTGGTGGTCTGTGGATAAATAGCCCAGTTCTTGGTATTGAGCAAGGCCGTGTCGTCCGTTGATAGCTTTTGGATCTGCCTTGGTTGCAGTTTCAATCATGGCTTTAAGAAATTCTTCTTCAAGATCAGGTGCCATGCCTTTACAAGCACTATCGGCAATAAGACCATCAATCAAGGTGCCAGGCATCATGCCTCTTTCATCAGGGGCAAGCCACTTAGGGAGGTATCCGGTGTCACGGTAGCTATTGAGGAAGCCTTCGAGAAACTGACGATAGTGCTCTGGAATAATCAAGGCAAAGAGTGGGAATGACGTGCGGAAGGTATCCCAAAAACCATTGTTAGTAAAGAGAAGACCTGGTTTAACTGTTCCTGAAGCGAGGTCCATATGGATGATTTCGCCTTGCTCATTTACCTCATAGAAGGTTTGTGGGAAAAGAAAGAGTCTATAAAGACAGTGATCAAAAAATGTTCGGTTTACTGGACCAGTTTCCACGACATCAAAACGGCCTAGAAGGTCTTCCCAACTTTCTTTGGCGACTGCTTTTGTTTCTTCAAAATCCTGTTTAGGAAGATTAAAGAGGGCCTGTTCTTTGGAAATAAAAGAAGTTGCTAGTTGAACTTGAGCATCCGATTCGTCTAAGTCAATTCGCCAGTCCTGTCCCTCTTGCGTAATAGAAAGGATTTCTACAGAAAATGCGAGAGCAGTATACATGACGAGAGGACTTTTATTGGTTTCGGTTTCTCCTGCTTGTCTCAGGGCCAGAGTTCGCTTATCCACTTGTTCGACTGTCAGTTCATCTGTTGCATGAAGATAGAGGGAGAGTTCTTTTCCCTGTGTTTGTCTTAGTTGAATAGAAGCCCCGTAGCAAGTAGGACTTAGCTGCGTTTCAATCTGGTAGCGTTCAGAAAAAATCTTTAGAAAATGAGGATTGAACGTAGCGCGCTCAAGATTATAGGAGGACTGACGGTGGAAGAGAGTATCACCCTTGATTTCTCCTGTAATTGGTGTCAGCAAGAGCCAGGAGTAATCGCCAATCCAAGGGCTAGGTTGGTGGGTTAGTCGAATACCCTGAAAGATAGGAAGATGGGGATCAAAGAACCAAGATCCTTCCTGGTCACTAGTCTGGGGTACAAAGTAATTCATGCCAAAAGGAACCCCTGTGTAAGGTAGGGTGTTTCCTCGTGAAAATGCATGTTTACTGGCTGTTCCAAAACGCGTATCAATGGTTTCAAGTATAGGTTTCATAGTAATTCCTTCAGTAGTTTTCTACATTATATCAGAAAAAGGAGACATTTAGAAAGCGACTTCAAAATATAACAATTTTGTAGAATAATGACTAACATTTGTGTATATATTTTCTGGACTAAAAGCTATATACTGAAAATGAAAATCTGTTTGAAAGAGGCAAAATAGTTTATGGTATATTCAAAAGAAATTGTCAGAGAGTGGCTAGATGAGGTGGCAGAGCGTGCTAAAGATCATCCTGAATGGGTAGATATTTTTGAACGTTGCTATACAGACACCTTGGACAATACAGTTGAGATTTTGGAAGACGGCTCAACTTTTGTACTGACAGGCGATATCCCAGCTATGTGGCTTCGTGACTCAACTGCTCAGCTGAGACCTTACCTCCATGTGGCTAAAAGAGACCCTCGTTTGCGTCAGACCATTGCTGGTTTGGTCAAACGACAGATGACCTTGATTCTCAAAGATCCTTATGCCAACTCTTTCAATATTGAGGAGAACTGGAAGGGGCATCACGAGACTGATCACACAGACCTCAATGGCTGGATTTGGGAGCGCAAGTATGAAGTTGATTCGCTTTGCTACCCATTGCAGTTAGCATATCTTCTGTGGAAAGAAACTGGCGAAACTAGCCAATTTGATGAAACCTTTGTCACAGCGACTAAGGAAATCCTTCATCTCTGGACAGTGGAACAAGACCACAAGAACTCACCTTATCGCTTCGTTCGTGACACTGATCGCAAGGAGGATACCTTGGTCAATGACGGCTTTGGTCCTGACTTTGCTGTGACAGGGATGACCTGGTCAGCCTTTCGTCCAAGTGATGACTGCTGTCAGTATAGCTACTTAATTCCGTCAAATATGTTTGCAGTGGTTGTTTTGGGTTATGTCCAAGAAATCTTTGCAGAATTAAATCTAGTAGATAGCGAAAGTATTATTGCAGATGCCCAACGTCTCCAAGCTGAGATTCAAGAAGGTATCGAAAATTACGCCTACACTACAAATAGTAAGGGCGAGAAGATTTATGCCTTTGAGGTAGACGGTTTAGGAAATGCTAGTATCATGGATGATCCAAACGTGCCAAGCTTATTGGCGGCTCCGTATCTGGGTTACTGCGATGTTAACGATGAAGTGTATCAAGCAACTCGTCGCACTATCCTGAGCCCTGAAAATCCATATTTCTACCAAGGAGAGTACGCAAGTGGACTCGGAAGTTCACATACCTTCTACCGCTATATCTGGCCGATTGCTCTATCTATCCAAGGATTGACAACGACGGATAAGGCAGAGAAGAAATTCTTGCTAGATCAACTCGTTGCCTGCGATGGTGGTACTGGAGTCATGCACGAAAGTTTCCACGTAGACGATCCGACTCTCTACTCTCGTGAATGGTTCTCATGGGCCAACATGATGTTCTGCGAATTGGTTTTGGATTACTTAGATATTCGCTAATGAGCCTTAGCTCGATAGGTTCTTGTAAAGAATCACAAATATATTTTTAAATTTAAGTTAGAATGAGGTTTTACTCATGGAAAATGTTGTTGTACATATCATCTCTCACAGTCACTGGGATCGTGAGTGGTATCTACCTTTTGAAAGTCACCGTATGCAGTTGGTGGAACTTTTTGACAATCTCTTTGATCTTTTTGAAAATGACCCTGAATTCAAAAGTTTCCACTTGGATGGCCAAACCATCGTCCTTGATGACTATTTAGAAATTCGCCCTGAAAACCGTGACAAGGTGCAACGTTATATTGACGAGGGCAAGCTTAAGATTGGTCCCTTCTATATCTTGCAGGATGATTACCTGATTTCAAGTGAAGCTAACGTCCGCAACACCTTGATTGGACAAGCGGAATGTGCCAAATGGGGCAAATCTACTCAAATTGGTTACTTCCCAGATACCTTTGGAAATATGGGGCAAGCTCCTCAAATTCTTCAAAAATCAGGTATTCACGTAGCAGCCTTTGGTCGCGGTGTTAAACCAATCGGATTTGACAACCAAGTCCTCGAAGATGAGCAGTTTACCTCTCAATTTTCTGAAATGTACTGGCAAGGGGCAGACGGTAGCCGTGTGCTTGGTATTCTCTTTGCTAACTGGTATAGTAATGGGAATGAAATTCCAGTGGATAAAGACGAAGCTTTGACTTTCTGGAAACAAAAATTGGCAGACGTTCGCGACTATGCTTCTACTAACCAATGGTTGATGATGAACGGATGTGACCACCAACCAGTTCAACGGAACTTGAGTGAAGCTATTCGCGTGGCCAATGAGCTTTTCCCTGATGTGACCTTTATCCATAGTTCCTTTGATGAATACGTTCAAGCAGTGGAAAGTGCACTTCCTGAACATCTATCAACAGTTACAGGGGAGTTGACTAGCCAGGAAACTGATGGTTGGTACACGCTTGCCAATACCTCTTCTTCACGTGTATATCTCAAACAAGCTTTCCAAAAAAACAGCAATTTGCTGGAGCAGGTCGTGGAACCTTTGACCATCATCACTGGTGGACATAACCACAAGGATCAATTAACCTATGCTTGGAAAGTGCTTTTGCAAAATGCACCACACGATAGCATCTGTGGATGTAGTATTGATGAAGTACACCGTGAAATGGAAACTCGCTTTGCCAAGGTCAATCAAGTCGGAAACTTTGTCAAGACCAACCTTCTCAATGAGTGGAAACATAAAATAGCAACTCAGGAAGCGCAAAGTGATCACCTCTTTACCGTTGTCAACACAGCTTTACATGACAAGGTTGATACAGTAAGTGTTGTAGTGGATGTTGTGATGTGTGATTTCAAAGAATTGCATCCGACTGAAGGTTATAAGAAGATGGCAGCTGTGACCTTGCCAGATTATCACGTTGAAGATTTGGATGGTCATGTCCTTGAAGCCAAGATTGAAGACTTGGGAGCAAGTTTTGGTTATACTTTGCCTAAGGATAAATTCCGCCAACCCTATATTGCACGTCAAGTGCGCGTGACAATCCCAGTTCACCTTGCTCCTCTTTCTTGGGCAAGCTTCCAATTGGTTGAAGGTCAAGTAAATCACCGTGATGGTATTTACCAAAATGGAGTTATTGATACACCATTCGTAACTGTGAGTGTAGATGAAGGAATTACAGTCTACGACAAGACTACAAATGAAGCCTACGAAGACATTATCCAATTTGAGGACCGTGGAGATATCGGTAACGAGTACATTTACTTCCAACCGAAAGGAACAGAGCCAATCTTTGCTCAACTGAAAGGTTATGAAGTTCTAGAAAACAATGCTCGCTATGCTAAGGTCTTGCTCAAGCATGACTTGACAATTCCAGTTAGTGCAGATGAAAAATTGGATGCTGAACAAAGAGGTATCATCGAGTTCATGAAACGAGATGCAGGTCGTTCAGAAGAGTTGACAACCATTCCTCTTGAAACAGAAATGACTGTCTTTGTGGACAATCCACAGATTCGCTTCAAGACTCGCTTTACCAATACAGCCAAAGACCACCGCATTCGTCTCTTGGTCAAAACTCATAATACTCGACCAAGTAACGATTCTGAAAGCATCTATGAAGTTGTGACAAGACCAAATAAAGTAGCAGCTTCTTGGGAAAATCCTGAAAATCCACAACACCAACAAGCTTTTGTTAGCTTGTATGATGATGTTAAAGGAGTGACTGTTTCAAACAAAGGATTGAACGAATACGAAATCCTTGGAGACGACACCATGGCTGTAACCCTTCTCCGTGCTTCAGGTGAGCTAGGTGACTGGGGCTACTTCCCAACACCAGAAGCCCAGTGCTTGCGCGATATCGAAGTTGAGTTTGCAGTAGAATGCCATCAAGCAGGGGAACGCTTCTCGGCCTTCCGTCGTGCCAAAGCCTTCCAAGTTCCGTTTACAGCTCTTCAAGTTGCAAAACAGGAGGGTAGCGTTGCAGCAACAGGTAGTCTCTTCAACCATCCAGCACTTAGCTTGTCACAAGTTTGTCCAACGGCCTTTAAGGTAGCTGAAAATGAAGAAGGCTATGTCCTTCGTTACTACAATATGAGCCAAGAAAATGTTCGCGTGTCTGAAAAACAACAAACCATTCTTGACTTGTTGGAACGCCCATATCCAGTTCATTCAGGACTATTGGCACCACAGGAAATTCGTACAGAATTGATTAAAAAAGAAGAAATTTAATTTCAAAAAGAAAACATAAACAGAAAGGAGGAGCGAAAAAGTAAGAACCAACTGCTAATTCGCTCCTTTTTACAGGTGAAAGAAATGACACTTGCAACCATTGATATTGGAGGGACTGGTATTAAGTTTGCCAGTCTAACTCCTGATGGAAAGATTTTAGATAAGACCAGCACTCCAACTCCAGAGACTCTGGAAGATTTGCTAGCTTGGCTGGATCAACGGTTATCAGAACAGGACTATCGTGGGATTGCTATGAGTGTACCAGGAGCCGTTAATCAAGAAACAGGTGTGATTGAGGGGATTAGTGCCATTCCTTACATCCATGGTTTTTCATGGTATGAGGCGCTTGCTCATTATAAGTTACCTGTCCATCTAGAAAATGATGCCAACTGTGTTGGGCTCAGTGAACTGCTAGCTCATCCTGAGATTGAAAATGCAGCTTGTGTCGTGATTGGTACAGGAATCGGTGGCGCTATGATTATCAATGGCAAGCTACACCGTGGTCGCCATGGTTTGGGTGGAGAGTTTGGTTATATGACAACTATCGAGCCTGCAGAAAGACTCAACAACTGGTCGCAACTCGCTTCTACAGGAAACATGGTTCGTTATGTCATTGAAAAATCAGGTCAGTCAGACTGGGATGGCCGTAAGATTTACCAAGAGGCTGCGGCAGGAAACGCCCTCTGCCAAGAAGCCATTGAGCGTATGAATCGAAACCTAGCCCAAGGGCTTCTCAATATCCAGTATCTCATCGATCCAGATGTCATTAGCCTAGGTGGTTCTATCAGTCAGAACCCTGATTTTATCAAGGGTGTGCAAGAAGCAGTAGATACCTTTGTGGAAAGATATGAAGAATATACAATTGCTCCAGTCATTCAAGCCTGCACCTATCACGCAGATGCCAATCTCTACGGTGCCCTTGTCAACTGGTTACAGGAGGAAAACCAATGGTAAGATTTACAGGACTTAGTCCCAAGCAAGTCCAAGCTATCGAAGTATTAAAAAATCACATCTCTCTACCGGATGTAGAAGTGGCAGTTGCTCAGTCTGATCAAGCCTCTATCTCTATCAAGGGTGAGAATGGGCAGTATCAACTGATCTACCGCAAACCTCATCAACTCTACCGCGCTTTGTCTGTGCTAGCAACAGCTTTAACAGAAGGCAACAAGGTCGAGATTGAGGAAAAAGCTACTTACGAAGATTTGGCCTATATGGCTGACTGTTCGCGAAATGCAGTGCTTAATGTCGCATCTGCCAAACAGATGATTGAAGTCTTGGCTCTCATGGGTTATTCAACTTTTGATCTCTACATGGAAGACACTTATCAAATCGAGGGACAACCTTACTTTGGTTATTTCCGTGGAGCATACTCAGCTGAAGAGTTACAGGAAATTGAAGCCTACGCTCATCAGTTTGATATGACCTTTGTCCCATGTATCCAGACCTTGGCCCACTTATCAGCCTTTGTAAAATGGGGTGTCAAGGAAGTGCAGCAACTTCGTGATGTAGAGGACATTCTCCTCATCGGCGAAGAAAAAGTTTACGACTTAATTGACGGCATGTTTGCGACTTTGTCTAAACTGCAAACTCGCAAGGTCAATATCGGAATGGACGAAGCCCACTTGGTTGGTTTGGGACGTTATCTTATCCTGAACGGTGTGGTTGATCGTAGTCTCCTCATGTGCCAACACTTGGAGCGCGTGCTGGATATTGCAGACAAGTATGGTTTCCACTGCCAGATGTGGAGCGATATGTTCTTCAAACTCATGTCAGCAGATGGCCAGTACGACCGTGATGTCGAAATTCCAGAAGAAACTCGTGTTTATCTTGACCGTCTCAAAGACCGTGTGACCTTGGTTTACTGGGATTATTATCAGGATAGTGAAGAAAAATACAACCGTAACTTTAATAATCACCACAAGATTAGCCAGGATATCGCCTTTGCAGGTGGTGCCTGGAAGTGGATTGGCTTCACACCTCATAACCATTTCAGCCGTCTCATTGCTCTTGAAGCAAACAAAGCCTGCCGTGCCAATCAGATCAAAGAAGTCATTGTGACTGGTTGGGGAGATAATGGTGGTGAAACAGCCCAATTCTCAATCCTACCAAGCTTGCAAATCTGGGCAGAACTCAGCTACCGCAATGATTTAGAACGTCTGTCAGCTCATTTCAAGACCAATACAGGTCTATCCGTTGAGGACTTTATGCAGCTTGACCTGGCCAACCTCTTACCAGACTTGCCAGACAATCTCAGTGGGATTAACCCGAACCGCTATGTCTTTTATCAGGATGTTCTCTGTCCAATTCTTGACAAGCACATGACACCTGAACAGGACAAACCACACTTTGCTCAGGCAGCTGAGGTTCTTGCTGACATTAAAGAGAAAGCTGGGAACTATGCCTATCTCTTTGAAACTCAGGCTCAGTTGAATGCTATTTTAAGTAGTAAGGTTGATGTGGGACGACGCATCCGTCAAGCCTATCAAGCAGGCGATAAAGAGAGCTTGCAACAAATTGCTAGAGAAGAATTACCAAAACTCCGAAGCGAGATTGAAACCTTCCACAAGCTCTTTAGCCACCAATGGTTGAAAGAGAACAAGGTCTTTGGTTTGGATACAGTGGACATCCGTATGGGTGGACTCTTGCAGCGGATCAAGCGAGCAGAAAGTCGTATTGAGGCTTATCTTGCTGGTCAAATTGTCCGCATCGAAGAACTAGAAGTAGACATCTTGCCATTTAATGATTTCTACGCAGACAAGGACTTTGCAGCGACGACAGCCAACCAGTGGCACACCATTGCGACAGCTTCGACCATTTATACGACCTAGAAAAACTCTATTCAGGAAGAAAGTTTCTCGTGAAACATACTTCTTATTATAAAAAAAGTTCTCCACATAAAATAATTTGTGGAGTTTTTTCTATAATTAGTAGTTTAAACTATCCTTAAAATAGGAGTATACTATTTTTGTAAACGTTATCAAGTCTAAAAATTGTGAGATTATCAAGTTTTAGAAAAATAAAAAGGGAGGAAATTATGAACAAGTTTTCAAAAACTTTGAGAGATAATTGGATATTTCTCTTAATGGTTTTACCAGGGACACTTTGGTTGATCTTATTTTTCTACATCCCAGTATTTGGAAATGTGGTTGCCTTCAAAGACTACCATATGACTGGTGAAGGATTCGTCCACAGTATTATAAATAGTAAATGGGTTGGACTAGATAACTTCAGATTCTTATTTAGTTCAAAAGATGCCTTTGTCATCACTCGAAACACTGTCCTTTACAACCTTGGATTTATCTTTATCGGTTTGATCGTATCGGTTGGGATTGCCATTATCCTTAGTGAACTTCGCTCTAAGCAAATGGTTAAAATCTACCAAACTTCTATGTTATTCCCGTACTTCCTATCTTGGGTTATCATCAGTTTCTTTACAGATGCTTTCCTAAATATCGATAAAGGGCTTATCAATCACACCTTAGAAGCTCTCGGGATGAAGGGTATTAACTTCTACGCAGACATCAGTATCTGGCCTTACCTCCTCCTTTTCCTAGGTATCTGGAAAGGCTTCGGATACAGTAGTGTTATGTACTACGCTACAATCATGGGTATTGACCCAACTTACTACGAAGCAGCGACAGTGGACGGTGCTAGCAAATGGCAACGTATCCGCAACGTAACCATCCCTCAGTTGACACCACTTGTGACAGTATTGACCATCCTTGCAGTCGGAAACATCTTCCGTGCAGACTTCGGTCTCTTCTATCAAATCCCTCACAACGCTGGTCAGCTCTATAGCGTAACAAACGTATTGGATGTCTATGTCTTTAATGGTTTGACACAGACAGCAGACATCGGTATGGCTTCAGCAGCCGGTCTCTATCAGTCAGTCGTCGGTTTGATTCTGGTTATCCTATCAAACTTACTTGCAAGACGTGTTGATCCTAACTCAGCACTATTCTAGAAAGGAGGAGCATATGGCAAAAAAAATTCAAAAAGAAAAAATTGATAATGTTGGCATACACTCCTTCAGCAAGAAAGCAGATATCTTCTTTAGTATCATTTCTGGTTTGCTGGCCTTCTCTTGTATCTTGCCTTTCATCTTTGTCATCATTATCTCAATTACAGATGAGAAGAGTATCGTTCAATATGGATATAGCTTCTTCCCATCACAATTTGGATTAGATGGTTTTGAGTTTTTGGCTCAGTTCAAAGATAAGATTTTACAAGCGCTCTTTATCTCAGTATTTGTGACAGTTGTCGGTACATTGACAAACGTCTTTATCACGACAACTTACGCCTATGCCATCTCACGTTCAACATTTAAGTATCGTAAATTCTTTACAATCTTCGCTCTTCTTAGTATGTTGTTCAATGCTGGTTTGGTACCAGGCTATATCGTGGTAACTCAATTGCTTCACCTTGGTGATACTATTTGGGCCTTGATTGTTCCAATGCTTCTATCACCATTCAACATCATGTTGATGCGATCCTTCTTCAAGAAAACCATCCCAGAAGCAATCCTCGAATCAGCTCGTATCGATGGAGCTAGTGAAGCTCGTATCTTCTTCCAAATCTGTTTGCCACTGTCATTACCAGGTATCGCAACGATCACACTATTGACAGCGCTTGGATTCTGGAATGACTGGTTTAACGCCCTTCTTTACATCAAGAGTGATAACTTGTATCCATTGCAATATTTGCTCATGCAAATTCAAAACAACATGGATTACATTGCTAAGTCAGTTGGTATGTCAGGACAACTTGCGGTTGCCCTACCAAAAGAAACAGGTCGTATGGCCATGGTCGTAGTTGCGACTGTTCCGATTGCGATCCTCTACCCATTCTTCCAACGCTACTTTGTAAAAGGTTTGACTATCGGTGGTGTTAAAGAGTAAGGAAGTTTAAGAAACATTGTTTCTTCTCTAACTCTGATTTTTCTGACAAAGGAAAATCAACAATCTAATTTTGTTAATAACTTTAAAAATAAAAAAAGGAGTTTTTATAATGAAAAACTGGAAAAAATATGCTTTTGCATCTGCTAGCCTTGTCGCTTTAGCTGCTAGCCTTGCAGCTTGTGGAAACCTTAAAGGAAATAACCAAAAAGCTGCTGAATCATCATCATCAGGTGATACAACTGTTATCAAAATGTACCAAATCGGTGACAAACCAGATAACTTGGATGAATTGCTAGAAAATGCAAACAAAATCATCGGAGAAAAAGTTGGCGCTAAGTTGGATATCCAATACCTTGGTTGGGGTGACTACAGCAAGAAAATGTCAGTTATCACTTCATCAGGTGAAAACTATGATATCGCCTTTGCAGATAACTATGTCGTAAACGCTCAAAAAGGTGCTTATGCTGACTTGACAGAATTGTACAAGAAAGAAGGAGCTGACCTTTACAAAGCGCTTGACCCAGCTTACATCAAAGGTAACACTGTAAACGGTAAAATCTATGCAGTTCCAGTTGCAGCCAACGTTGCATCTTCACAAAACTTTGCTTTCAACGGCCCACTTCTTGAAAAATATGGAATCGATATCTCAGGTGTAACTTCATACGAAACACTTGAACCAGTATTGAAACAAATCAAAGAAAAAGCTCCAGATGTAATGCCATTTGCTGTTGGTAAAAACTTTATCCCATCAGAAAACTTTGACTACCCAGTTGCAAACGGACTTCCATTCGTCATTGACCTTGAAGGCGACACTACTAAGATCGTAAACCGTTACGAAGTTCCTCGTTTCGTAGAACACTTGAAGACTCTTCACAAATTCTATGAAGCAGGATACATTCCAAAAGACGTAGCAACAAGCGAAACTTCATATGATCTTACTCAAGATACTTGGCTTGTTCGCGAAGAAACAGTAGGACCAGCTGACTACGGTAGCAGCTTGCTTTCTCGTGTTGCTAACAGAGACATCCAAATCAAACCATTTACTAACTTCATCAAGAAAAACCAAACAACTCAAGTTGCAAACTTTGTAATCTCAAACAACTCTAAGAACAAAGAAAAAGCAATGGAAGTGTTGAACCTCTTGAACACTAACCCAGAACTCTTGAACGGACTTGTTTATGGACCAGAAGGCAAGAACTGGGAAAAAGTTGCAGGTAAAGAAAACCGTGTTAAAGTCCTTGATGGATACAAAGGAAACACTCACATGTCAGGATGGAACACTGGTAACAACTGGATCCTTTACATCAACGAAAACGTTACAGATGAACAAATTGCACAATCTAAGAAAGATTTGGAAACTGCAAAAGAATCTCCAGCGCTTGGATTCATCTTCAACACTGACAATGTGAAATCTGAAATTTCAGCTATTACTAACACTATGCAACAATTCGATACAGCTATCAACACTGGTACTGTAGACCCTGAAAAAGCTATTCCAGAATTGATGGAAAAACTTAAATCTGAAGGTGCTTACCAAAAAGTATTGGATGAAATGCAAAAACAATACGACGAATTCTTGAAAAGCAAAAAATAAGATAGATTGATTTCGTGTATTCATTCCTAAAAAGAGCGATCACTGCCTTATCTGGTTTTTCCAGATGGGGTGGTGATTCTTTTTATAATAAATACATATAATTATTTGTATTTTGTTCAGAGTTTTGCTCTTACATTTAACATAGGTTATAGTCATATGAAAAAATATCATCCATTCTTTAAAATAAGCGCAATCTTATCCTACCTATTTTTCGTATATGGACTTTCTCAGTTGACGCTTATGATCCAAAATTACTGGCAATTTTCTTCTCAAATTGGCAATTTTTTCTGGATCCGAAACCTTGTCAGTCTTGTCTTTATTGGCATCATGATAGGAATTTTAATCAATACAGGACATGGATATCTTTTTGTTATTTCAAAGAAAAAATGGCTGTGGTATACAGTGCTGACAATTCTCGTAGCTGTGCTTCATATAACGTTTAATTTCCAAACGGCTAGACATGTTCAGTCTACCTATGAAGGTTGGGCCGTGTTGATCGGTTATAGTGAGACAAATTTTGCCGAGTTGGGACTCTATCTAACCTTATTTTTCCTAGGTCCTCTGATGGAAGAGTTGATATATAGGGGCTTGTTCCAACATGCCTTCTTTAAAGATTCGAAATTTGGGCTTGACCTGATTCTTCCTTCGGTTTTGTTTGCTCTTCCTCACTTTTCAAGCTTTCCCAATTTCCTAGATATTCTTGTTTTTTCGTCATTTGGAGTGTTTTGTGCGGGTTTAACTCGCTATACAAAGAGTATCTATCCTGGTTATATCGTTCATGTTATCAATAATATTGTCGCAACCTTACCATTTTTGGTAACCTTTCTTCATCGAATATTTAGCTGAAACAAGATCTGAAACTGGGTCTTGTTTTCATTTTTCGGTCAAATAAATTGCATTCGCTTTCTTGGGAGAGTATACTGGTATAGTTGAATGAAAAATTCTGATAATTTAATCTTAGAAAAGAGAAGCAAATGTCAAAAGATATTCGAGTTTTACTTTACTATAAATATGTTCCCATCGAAAACGCGGAACAATTTGCTACAGACCACTTGGCTTTCTGTAAGTCTATCGGCCTAAAAGGTCGTATCCTAGTCGCTGACGAAGGGATCAACGGAACCGTTTCTGGAGACTACGAAACAACGCAAAAATACATGGACTACGTTCACAGCCTTCCAGGTATGGAAGACCTCTGGTTCAAGATTGACGAAGAAAGTGAGCAAGCCTTCAAGAAGATGTTTGTTCGCTACAAGAAAGAGATTGTCCACCTTGGTTTAGAGGATGATAACTTTGACAACGACATCGACCCACTTGAAACAACAGGTGCTTACTTGTCTCCAAAAGAATTCAAAGAAGCCCTCCTAGACGAAGATACAGTTGTCCTTGATACTCGGAATGACTACGAGTACGATCTTGGTCACTTCCGTGGGGCTATTCGTCCAGATATCCGCAACTTCCGTGAATTGCCACAATGGGTCCGTGATAACAAGGAAAAGTTTATGGACAAGCGCGTCGTAGTTTACTGTACTGGTGGAGTCCGCTGTGAGAAATTCTCTGGTTGGATGGTTCGTGAAGGCTACAAAGATGTCGGTCAATTGCATGGAGGAATCGCGACTTACGGGAAAGACCCAGAAGTTCAAGGGGAACTTTGGGATGGTAAAATGTACGTTTTTGACGAGCGTATCGCAGTCGATGTCAACCATGTTAACCCAACTATCGTAGGGAAAGATTGGTTTGATGGAACACCATGTGAACGCTATGTCAACTGTGGAAATCCATTCTGTAACCGTCGTATCTTGGCATCAGAAGACAACGAAGATAAATACCTTCGTGGCTGCTCGCACGAGTGTCGTGTTCACCCACGTAATCGCTATGTTTTAGAACATGAATTGACACAAGATCAAGTCATCGAGCGTTTAGCAGCAATAGGTGAGAGTTTAGACCATTCTGAAGTTGTATAATAAACATTAACAGTCCTAAAGGGCTGTTTTTCTATGCTTTTGACTAAAAAATCTTAAATTTGTTTCTGCTTCTTTCAGGAAAATGGTGTATACTATATGTAAACGATTTCAAAGGAGACCATTTATGGTGAAAACATTTTTTATTCCAAATAAACAAAGTATTTTAGGACAACAGGAGATTTTAACAGCTAAGTCAGTCTTGGCCCTAGTAGATGGCTTAGAGTCACATAGTTATGATGCTGTTTATCTTCGTCAACCCCTCAATCGCCTTGAGTATATCGAGTGTGGAATCATAGGCAAGTCTCAATTTCTCTTTAAAGTTCGTTATGTAGATGCTCAAAAAGGCTATCAAGTGATCATTCCTGACCTGATTACAAGAGCTGACTGGGTGATTGTAGAAGGGCTCTTGCAAGCCTTGTCTAGCAAGGTTGGTGAATCTGTTGAAGGTTTGTCAGACTTTGATTTGGAAGACTATTTCCAAGAAACTGTTAAAAACTATCTAGCTGATAAGGATGCTCATTTGGCCTTTTGCCAAGGAATTCTATTAACTATTTTCTTTGATAAGAAGGATTTAGAAAGTTTCCTAGAAGAAGATGGACTGGCACGTTTTGAAGAATTAGTTAAGAGGGTTCAAGGGTCAGATGCTTATCCTGCAAGTGCTAAATTCTACCCAGATGGTGAGGGTAAGGTTCATGGAATCTACCACCTGGCTCAAGGAGTAAAGACTATTTTGCCAAAAGGTCCTGTTGTTCCTGTACCTTATGTTGAGCAGTTGGCTGGTAAGGATCTTGTCTGGGAGATTGACCTGGTGAAAATATCTGGAGATGGTTCTAAGCCTGAAGACTACGAAGCAGTAGCTAGACTGGATTACCAAGCCTTTTTAGAAGCTCTTCCAAAGGAACTTTGTCAGGATTTGGATGCCAACCAAGTAGAGGTAGGACCAGTTTCAGGAGAGGATTTTGAAGCCTTAGCAAATAGATAAAAAAGAAATTTGGGGTAAAAGTCCAAATATAAAGTTAAAAAGCGGACAAGATTAGTTTTCTGATTATCAGAATTCTGTCTTGTTCGCTTTTGTGTTTCTAAAATTTTATAGTAATGATCCTCTAAAGCTAATATCTTTCTATCTCGCTGCCTTTATCTTACATAAAAGCTAGGATTCGTAGATATTCAAAAACTAGAGTCATTTCTGCTAGGAAGAAGAGAAATAGGATACCACCGTTAACTAGAAATGCCAAGAGAAGGCGATAGAAGGGATCAGTTTGGCTATCTTTACTTGGTCTTGAGATGGTATAGAGGTTGGCAAGAAGTACCAGACCAATGCTAATGAGGCAGAGAAGAGCCGCAAAGCGTAGACTATTAAAGAAGGCAAAGAAACTGGCAATACCTGTGAGCAGGAGAGGAAGGGCCAAGAGTCTGCTGTACTCTTGCAAGGATTTTTCCAGTGTCCAGTCATTGTCCTGATTGACAAAACGTTTAACTACAAATCCACCCATAAGGATAGAAAAGAAGAATAAACTTGTCGCTACCAAGATGGAGAAGATAGAAAAGAGATTCAGTGAAGGGAACTGCTCGCTGACATGAGAGTTGATAGCCGCCATATGGCCGTAGTAGTTATGCTTGATATGATAAATCGCACAGAAGAAACTAAGAGCAGAAAAGATAGTCAGCAGGGCAAAGGCATTATAACTATGTTTTTTATCTGTATCAATGCTTGTTGTCGGTTCTTTAAGGGCACCTTGTAGCCAAAACCAAAGATCAGCCAGTTCTTCTTTGAATACTGCGAATAGCGCTGTTTTGGTAGATACAGAATCTGGTAAAAACGGGCTTTCCAAAGATTGACTTTTCTGAGAAGCTTCTTTAATAGGTTCTTCTGACTCGTCTATCTTTTCTGATTTTTCAGCGAGTTCTTCAGTCTCTACAGTTTCCTCACTAGTTTCCTTATCTTCTGGATTGGCTTGAGGATTTTCCTCAACTACTGGCGCCTCTTCTCTTGTCTCTGAATCTTCTTCAAGGAGAACTGAGTCGGATGGGCTATCTTTTTTATCATTGTTGGCTGTTTTTTCGAAATCAGCACTTTCAAACCATTCTTGAGTCATAATAGACCTCCCTTTTTTGATTAATTTTTGAGTAGTAACTACTAGTTGTCTTTATTCATGATTTCTATAAGAAAGCAAGCAATCTTATTATGGGAAATAGATACTTTGATTAGATTTTGCGACGAGGAGATCTTGCGTATCTTTTTTTTCTGTTTTGTAAGGGTTCACTAATGCTTCACCTTTACTACCTCCCGTAGGTATGTCATGTCTGTCTCGATGCCAACGATAGATATCACCATGTTCAGCAGAAAATTCAAGATTGATTCGATCAAGTTCCTTCTGAGATAACTCGAGTGAGATATCTTTTCTTGCCTCGAATTCCACTCGACCATGCACTTGGATATCGTCTGCCTTGATATGTTCATGATCTGCTTGGATGCGGCTATCTGTTAGACTGGTTTCAAATATATTGACAATTCCAACTGTGGTTAGTTGGCTATTTTTAATCTCGCTATCAGTGATACGAAGGAGATATCCATTTGACAGAATCTTGGCATTGCTGAGTTTTGCATTAGCAATTGAAAGGATACGATGGTTTACCTGGGCAGTTAGATTTTTTAAGTCTTTTCCTCTTGGTAACGAGAGAACAACTTCATCATTGCGGCTAGAAATTCCGCTTGCGATAAATAGGATACCCTCAATACTAGAACCTATAGAGCGACGCTTAGTTGACTCGGTGTCTGAAATATCAAGAGTTTTTTCTTTGATAGAATTTTGAAGATTTTCTTTTTCAGAGAAGGTTGGATGATACTGGATGTGAATCTTATCATCGCTTGATTCAGTGATAACGAGCGAATGTTCTTTTAGAGAGATGTTTAGATTTTCAATGTCTTGGTCAAATACAAGTTCTTCCTTACGGCTTTCAAATACTGGTTTTTGAGACATTGCAAGGAGGCTTCTGACACCATCTGTTTGGATCCCGATGATCATCATGGAAAAACCAATGATACTAGTAACAACACCAAAGATAAGAAATCCTTTTGTCCATTTACGCATGTCTTTCACCTCTCTTTCCTCTATTAAGAATCCATTGGATAAGTCGAAGGACTAGTAATCCAAAGAAACGGGTCACATAAGAAGTTGCTAGTAAGACTAGAGACGAAGCCCCAATCGCTAATAAACCTCCTCCAAAAATCAGCACAAAAGCAGATGTCGATTCAGCCAGAACGTAGAAGCTTTCAAATAGGAGAACGCCTCCTAGGATTAGTCCAGCCACTGATACAGCAAAGAAGGCCATAAGTACGCTGACAGCAGCGATAAAAATCCCGATGATAGCCATGAGAAGACCAATCCCGACTGGAATCCCGATAGGTGCAGCCAGAAGTGCGATGATTGCGATTTGTAAAACCTGACGGTTGTTCTTATTGGAATTTTCTTCGTTTATTTTCTTATCAAGAAGTGTAGTCAGGACATCATGGGCAGCTTCTTTTGGACTTCCCAGGCTAGCGATAAGGTCCTCCTCACCTTCTGGACCAGCATCATCAAAGAGTTCTTTGAAGTAATCCATGGCTTCGATGCGATCAGCTTGAGGAAGCTTCATCAGATAGGCTTCAAGCTGATTCAAATATTCAGTTCTTGTCATGGCGAATGCTCCCTTCTATGATGCCGTTGATAGTGTCAGTGTAGAGTGTCCATTCTTCTCGAAGGACAAATAGTTGCTCCTCTCCAATTTCTGTCAAGGAGTAGTATTTGCGCATCCGACCTTGGTATTCGCGAGAGTATGTAGTCAGATAGCGGTTGGTCTCCAGTTTTTTCAAGATGGGGTAGAGAGTAGATTCCTTGATTTTGGCGATGAGTTTAATGGTTTGGCTAATTTCATAACCATAGGAATCCCCTTGTTCTAGAATGGCCAAGATGAGAAATTCAATCAAGGCCGATGATGTTGGAAAATACATGGGGCACCTCCTTTTTTAGTATGTAAAAATTTTATATATAATTATTCTACACATACATCATACATCTAAATGGAAACGCTGTCAAGTAATATGTATAAAAATTTTACATATAAAAAATCTTCCAGCAAAAACTAGAAGATTAGAGGCTGTTTTGCATTACTTTGAGGCAATGCTTATCTGTAATCCTCATCATAAATGGGCGGAAGATAAAAATACTTGTCTTCAATCTTGATTCTAGCACAGAGGATGCCGTTTTGATAGACATATCCGTTAAATGGAGGATAGCTATCCAAGTTTTTTAGGATATTCTCAGGCAAAGATCTGAAATTGTAATCCCTCGGAGCCCCAGAAACAATCAATCTTTCAGTCCGATAAGCCTTGATTTCTTTTTCATATTTTTTGAGAAATGCTTCTCGTTTGCTTTCAAAGAGAGCCAAATCTCCGTCCTCTAACTCGTAATAGCGTTCGTAACCAGCAATCCAAGAAATATAAACACACAGTAAAGATTTTTCTATCTCTGGAGAGTAGCCAATTGTAAAGTAATTTTCTTTGTCGACCTGCCGATTTTCGACTGTGATAGTCTGTATAAAGTTAGTCATGATAATCTCCGTTTCAAGAATGAACTAGAAAGACTTCTCATTTAAAAATCTTTTAGCTCATCAAAGATTTCTATAAATTTTTCTTTGTCCATCCCTAAATCTTCAGGTAGTAAATCTAAGATCTCGATCAGGGCATCATAGATATCCTCTCTCTCGATTGTTTCAATAAGTTACGCTTGTCCATTTTATTGAAACCTTGAGTATACTCTCTTATGAGGACTTCTATGTGTTTCATAGTGTCCTCGTTGGGGTTTTCTAGAAGCTTTATAACACTTGCTCTAGTCTTTCTATATAGAGAGGCTGCTTTTTTTGCGTTTGCGGTTGAAATATTTTCTTGTCCATCCCATGAGCGAAATGGATTGTCTAGGTTTTGGGCTAGCCATTCAGCTTTCCTCGGTTTTGTTATCCAAAGATTCAGTCCCTTGTCCTGCTGTTTTTTATAATATTTTTTGGCTACTTTAGCGGCCTCTTCTGGTAAGCTACTCATCCAAAACATACTTAATAGAGGTAAATCTTCTGGTTTGGGAATATCCTCTGCAGTAAAGCCAAACAAATCAACAGTGGAAAAATAGACTAACTCTTTGAACTCTGATAATTTATGGAAATTGAGAATATGACCAGGTTTCCCCCATAATCTTAATTCCCTAAGCCTTGGATAGTTATTCAAGATTTGAGCAAAATCTATTTCAAGGATGTTAGAACAATGGATGGCTCCTAAATCTTTTAATCCCAGTACCTTAGGTAGAGAACGATCAAGTTGTAATCGTAAGCTGGCTCCATGGTCCTTTACAAGTATCTGACAATTGTCGCTCATGTCTCCTAATAAGACTAGCTCCTCCAAATCATCGTTCAATCTAAGTTCCTCTACGCCTGTCAAATCAATGGAAAGCCGATGTATGGATGTCTTAGAAAAATCCAGTTTTGTTTGTCCATGATTTTTAAGAACTAGTTCTGTAATAAAAGGAGTTGATTGCAAATACTCATATATATTTTTGTGCCATCTCGTTAATGTCAACTTAGATAAACAAGGAAAGACCTTTAATTCTAATGCGTCTTCAAAAGGCGTCCACTCGTCATTGATATTGTGTTTAGAAATACGGGACTCATTTCCTGCAAATGAAACTTTTTCCTTGCTTTTATCTGCTTTCTTAAATAAATCTCTTTTTTCTTTTGGTATTTCTTGCCATTTCAGTTGCCTATAAATATCGTAACCATTTCCCCAAAACATAGCATATGTGTTTGTGCTTTCGGTTGTTAATGGTCTTGTATTCCCAATAAAAATATAATTTGACGGTACCTGAATATCAACATTACTAAGATGTAAGTTTCTTTCCCAGTACATAAAATCTATATAGAGTGGCTTCAAAGAAGCTAGTTCTTCTTCTCTAAGAGGTTGTTCTCCTGACCAGTCTAATGACAGTAGGACAGCCTGCGACTTTTTCTCCCCCTCTTCTATCTTGGTTATCTGACAAGCGATGTATTTTTTTAGATGGGTATTGTAAACACAATAGACGTCCCCTGCTTTTGCTAGCATATAAATTTCTCCTTAAATGTTACTACATTTTCAATAGTCTTTTTAGACTTTTAAATAAATACTTGTTTGTAATTGAGTTAAAACAAGTAAAGTTCTTTAAGGTTTTATTTTAGATAGATTTCTGGTTTCTCAATGACTGAGCCGTCCTTCAATTTTGGGAATTGAAGGATTTTATGATGCAAAAGGTTAACCTCCTTGGAAGGTTTGATTGTTAGATATTCTAGCTTTATCAGATTAATGATTGAAGTTGCATCCTTACTTTTTAGGATACCAGTAAAAAAGTTGAAATAGCGTAACTATGGTATATCATTTAAAAAGTTAGAGGAATCTACATGGATGTTTTTAGGGGAAAAACAATCCCCTTCAATTGAGAGAGTTTCGACTTCTTTGAGAGATAAATTGTATAGTTGTTTCCATCATGGTCTTCTTTATCAAATTTAAACGATAAATCTTCCTATGTATATTATAGCATGTTTTAGCTTAACGAAAGTCTTGTGAGGAGGCCTTTCAAACCTTTGTAAAAGAAAAAAGCCAGACAGATGTCTAGCTTGAAAAGTGAGTTTATTGTAGTAAATTCTAAAATTTTTTAGAGTATTTTATCCGCTCGATCCACCATAAAGAGGGCGATTGTCATGATGATATCAATTACTAGAAGAATCAGTACCGCTGGAACCCAAGACTGGAACATGTTAAAACTGTAACCAAAGAGAGTTGGTCCAAAGGCCGCTAGAATGTAACCACCGGTCTGGGCAAGTCCAGATAATTGGGCCGTCTTTTCAGGAGAGCTGGTTTTGATGGAGAAGCAAACCATGAGGTAAGGGAAAAGAGCGCTACAGGCAGTACCAATCAAGAGATGAGCCATCAGCCAATAAAAGAAATTACTACTTGGGTATAAAAGCATGGCAATTCCTAACATACCAGCCAGAGAGATGATTGTTAACATGATTTGACGGTGACGATTTGACAAACGCGTCGTTAAACTTGGAATGGTCATGGAGAAGGGAATGCTAATTAGTGAAAAGATAGAAGCCAGAAGTCCGGCATCCGTATGAGCTAGCCCTGCACTGATGGCCATGGTTGGTAACCAGGTCATGCTGGTATAGAAGAGTAGGGACTGAAGTCCACCAAAGACAATAATAGCCCAAACTTGCTTGCTTTTTAGGATATTCTCTTTTTCTTTTTTCTCTTCATGCCCTTCTAGGAAATGATTGTGGCCATGGTTGGGGAACCAGACCAATAAGGTTAGCAGGCAGACCATGGACAGGCAGAGAATCAGCCCCTTCCAAGATGTTGCCTGAGTAATGGGTACAGAGAGGTAGGAAGCTAGTGCTGTCGCGATTCCCATAGTCGTCACATAAACCGTTGTCAGGAAGCTAATCTTTTGTGGGTAGTTTGCTTGAATCATACTAGGAAGAAGTACGTTAAAAATAGCGACACTTGCTCCGATGAGTAAGGTTCCCAGATAGAGAAGGGGAAGATTGAAGATACGAATCACTGAACCGACGGTTAAGACGAGGAGACTGTAGGTAAAAAGGTGCTCGAGTCCAATCTTTTGAGCCAAACGCGTCGCAAAAGAGGAGAAAAGAGCAAACATCAAGAGTGGAAGGCTGGTCAAAACCCCAAGTGAACTGACCTCAACTCCTAAACCTTGAGCAATATCTCCCAAAACAGTTGGTAAGGCCGTAAAAGGAGCTCTTAAGACCGCTCCGATTAAGATAATTCCTAGAATAAAAAAGAGTGATCGTTTTTTCATGTGAACCTCAATAAACTGATTTTGATAACAGCTTATTTTAAGGCTTTTTCCAATAGATGTCAAGATGGTGTGAGAAACTCCGCTCCTTAGTTGAGGGAAATCATGGGGAAAAAAGAAGGATAGATTTACTAGTTTTTTTCTTGGATTCAAATAAAAATAGGAAAGTCTGGGAATTTGTGATAAAATAGTGAAAGAAAATCTATACATTGGAGAACTGCTGTGTCTGAAAATCGGAAATTTAGTGTCTTGATGTCAGTCTATATCAAAGAGAATCCAGCCTTTTTGAAAGATGCGGTCGAGAGCATCTTACATCAAACACTCCAACCAAGCGAAGTGGTTATCGTTGAAGATGGTCCGCTGACACCTGAACTATATCAAGTTTTGGAGGAATTGGAAGCACAGTCAAGCATTCCAATTAAACGATGTCCGCTTGAGCAAAATCGTGGTCTAGGATTGGCACTCAAGTATGGTGTTATACAGTGCCAATATGATGTTATTGCCCGAATGGATACAGATGATATTGCTGTCGAAGACCGTTTTGAGCAACAGTTTGACTTGATGGAAACAGAAAATTTGGATCTACTAGGCGGTCATATTGCAGAATTCATCGATCAACCTGATGAAATTGTTTCTTACCGTCGTGTGCCGATTAAGCACGAAGAGATTATCGCCTACCAACGTATGAGAAGTGCCTTTAATCACATGACTGTTATGTTCAAAAGAGAGATGGTTTTAAAAGCAGGCAACTACGAAGACGGTCTTTATATGGAAGACGATTTGCTCTGGCTTAATATGATTAGCGCTGGTGCTCGGACTGGAAATGTGGATCAGATTCTTTGTAAGGTACGCGTGGGAGCGGGGATGTTTGAACGCCGTGGTGGCCTTCGCTATCTTAAACTCTATCGCCAGGCACGTCAAAGAATGCACGCGCGTGGACAGATTTCTTATGGCGAATATCTGAAAAGTGTTTTAATCCAAGTTGTCGTAGCCCTATGTCCAGGCTTTGTTCGACAGTTTATATTTTTAAAACTATTGAGAAAACGCAAATAACTAATCGGTTTTAGAAAAATATCTTGTAATTACTAGAAAATGTGATTTTGTGTAGGAGGATACCATTCACATGAATAAAAAAATGACAGATTATGTAATTGATCTGGTTGAAGTGTTAAATAAACAACAGAAACAAGTCTTTTGGGGGATTTTTGATGCTGCCAGCATGATTTCCTCAATCATTGTTTCTTATATCTTGTTTTATGGATTGATCAATCCAGCTCCTGTGGACTATGTCATCTATACAAGCTTGACCTTCCTTTTCTATCAAATCATGATTGGATTCTGGGGGCTCAATGCTAGCATTAGTCGCTATAGCAAAATCACAGACTTTATGAAGATATTCATCGGAGTAAGTGTCAGCAGTGTCTTGTCCTATCTCCTATGTTATGCCTTCTTGCCACTTTTCTCTGTGCGCTTTATTGTCCTCTTTATCTTGTTGACAACCTTCTTGATTCTTTTCCCTCGTATCACTTGGCAGTTGATCTATTCTAGACGCAAAAAGGGTGATGGAGAAGGGGAACATCGTCGTACCTTCTTGATTGGTGCGGGAGACGGTGGAGCTCTCTTTATGAACAGCTACCAGCATCCTACGAGTGATCTTGAGTTAGTAGGTATTTTGGACAATGATGAGAAGAAAAAAGGCCAAAAACTAGGAGGAATCCCAGTCTTAGGATCTTATGAACAGTTACCAGAACTCTCAAAACGTCATCAGATTGAGAAAGTCATTGTTGCGATTCCTTCTCTTGATCCGTCAGAGTATGAGCGCATCTTGAAAATGTGTAACCAACTTGGCTTGAAGTGTTATAAGATGCCCAAGATTGAGTCGGTTGTACAAGGATTGCATCCTCAGGTAGGTGGTTTCCAAAAAATCGATATTACGGACCTTTTGGGACGTAAAGAAATTCAACTAGATGAGTCGCGTCTAGGACCAGAAATTACTGGAAAAACCATCTTAGTGACAGGTGCAGGAGGTTCTATCGGGTCTGAAATTTGCCGTCAGATTAGTCGCTTTAATCCAGAGCGCGTGGTTCTCTTGGGTCATGGGGAAAACTCTATTTATCTGATTTATCATGAATTGATTCGTAGCTTCCAAGGAATTGACTATGTTCCTGTGATTGCAGACATCCAAGACTACGATCGCTTACTTCAAGTATTTGAGCAGTACCAACCAGCCATTGTTTACCACGCTGCTGCCCATAAGCACGTGCCAATGATGGAACGTAATCCAAAAGAAGCCTTTAAAAATAATATCCTTGGAACTTACAATGTTGCCAAGGCAGTTGACGCCGCTAAGGTACCGAAGATGGTTATGATTTCGACCGATAAGGCCGTTAATCCACCAAACGTAATGGGAGCTACCAAGCGTGTGGCAGAGTTGATTGTTACAGGATTCAACCAACGTAGTCAGTCTACCTATTGTGCGGTTCGTTTTGGGAATGTTCTTGGTAGCCGTGGTAGTGTGATTCCAGTATTTGAGCGTCAGATTGCAGAGGGTGGTCCAGTGACTGTGACGGACTTCCGTATGACTCGGTACTTTATGACCATTCCAGAAGCTAGCCGTTTGGTGATCCATGCAGGAGCTTATGCTAAAGATGGAGAAGTCTTTATCCTTGATATGGGCAAACCAGTTAAGATTTATGATTTGGCCAAGAAAATGGTTCTTCTCAGCGGACGTACTGAAAATGAAATTCCGATTGTAGAAGTGGGGATTCGTCCAGGTGAGAAACTCTATGAGGAGTTGTTGGTATCTACTGAATTAGTTGATAATCAAGTCATGGATAAGATTTTTGTTGGTAAGGTTAATGTCATGCCACTTGAAGTCATCAATCAAAAGATTGAAGAATTCCGTGCCTTGCAAGGTTCAGAGTTGAAGCAAGCTATTATCGGTTTTGCAAACGAAACAACTCACATTCATTAAAAAAGAAAAAAGGTATGATTCCTAGCTTCATGTTAGAGGTGAGTGGAATTATACCTTTTCTTGATAACTGCTACTCCTTTACCAATTTTTAAACAAACTTGTCATTGTTGAACATTTATGGTAAACTAAATTTATACTATTTGAAAATCAAAGTAAATGAGGTCTGCATCGTTTGACTGTACTTAGATATGGTTTATAACGAACTTTCTAATTTGCTCTTTCATTTTCATTTCGTATGAATTAAAAAAATAGGGAGTAACTTATGATTAACGCATATAAGAATTTCTTTAAAGGTTATGTAGATTTTACAGGCCGTTCAACACGCTCAGAGTATTGGTGGATTTGGCTAACAAATATGATCCTCCTTGTCCCTTTTTACTCAGTATATTTTAAGGCACTAGCAAATCCAAGAAATGAGGCGGCTCTTATGGCCTTGGGTGGAATTGCTATTATCTATATGATCTTCGGTATAGCACTTTTCTTACCTGGACTTGCATTGACAGTTCGTCGACTACGTGATGCTGGTTTCCACTGGGCTCTAATCTTTATCATTTTTATTCCCATGGTTGGACCTCTTGCTCTTTTAGTTTTGTTAGCTATGCCAACGAAACAAGTAGAAGTAGTGACCATCAATGAAACTGAAGAAGTTGTAGAAGTTTCACCATTCGAAGAATCAGACAAAAACTAAGAAGTTCAGGTTTTACAAGTGAAACTGTTTTAGAGTTTTCTTTATATTGTTAAGTAAATATCTAACACTCCCATATCTAAAAATAGATTTGGGAGTGTTTTAGAACAATGAGGCTACTTTATAGTATACAGTTGTTAAAAAGGAGAAATATCTTGTTTAGGGCTTATATAAATTTTTTAAAAGGTTATGTAGATTTTGTAGGACGCTCAACACGTCCAGAGTATTGGTGGGTTTGGCTGATGAATCATATCTTGTTCCTCCCCCTGTATATCCTTATCTTCAATAAAGAAATAAACCAAGGTCCTTCTCTGAACTTTACTTTAGTTATATTGGTTGTCAGTATTTATGCCATTTTGGCTCTACTCCTTTTGTTGCCTACTTTAGCGTTAAAGATTCGCCGTTTGCGTGATGGAGGTTTCCACTGGGCCTTTATCTTCCTTCACTTTGTTCCAATGGTTGGACGTTTTGCTCTATTAGTTCTGCTAGCCATGCCAAGTAAGGAAGTAGAAATAGTAACAATCAATAGACCTAAAGAAGTTGAAAGCGAAGAAGTTTCCCCTTTTGAATAATTGGACGAATACGGGGAATGTCATTCTCCTCATTATGATCAGACAAAAAGCTCCCAAACCTAACTTTTAGGCTGGGAGTCTTTTGTTTAACGTTTTAATTGTAGATGGTGTAAAATGTCTGTTGGGTGGTGAGCAATCCAGTCAGGATTATAGCCCATGAGGTCTTTCTCCTCACCGAATCCCCAAGTAACTGCTAGTTTTTTTAAGCCAGTTTCTTTGGCACCAATCATATCAAACTTGGTATCTCCAATAATAACGACTGTTTCTGGCTCCAAGTTATGAGTTGTCAAAGCTTGACGGATGACATCTGCCTTGTGTAGTGCTTGAGGGTTTGAACCATAAATGCCATCAAAGAAGTGGTCAATCCCAAAATTGCTAGTCATGTCAACTGCGGTTGGTGTATTCTTCGTAGTAGTGATATAAAGAGGATAATGCTCAGCTAGTTCTACAAGTAAATCTTTGATATGTGGAAAGAGTTGGGCTTCGTACACACCCTTTTCCTTATAATAAGAACGATAGAGCTGGATGGCTTCCTCTATCTGCTCAGCTGGCAAACAACTAGCAAAGCTGGTTTCTAGTGGGGGCCCCATAAAACCTCGAATGGTTTTGGCACCAGGACTAGAAACTCCAAGTTGGTCAAAGGTATAGGTGAAACCATTATGGATACCGATAGAACTATCAACTAGCGTTCCATCTAAGTCAAAAAAGATAGCAGATATAGATGACATTGATTCTCCTCATAATGATGAAATTATTCGCCGAAGATTTCTTTTTGAAGGCGACGACCTGTAGGTGTGGCAGCGAGCCCCCCTTCAGCAGTTTCACGAAAGGCAGTTGGTAAGCTAGATCCTACTTGATACATGACGTCAATGACCTCATCAACTGGAATTTTCGATTCGATACCAGCTAAAGCCATGTCGGCTGCGATGAAGGCAAAGCTTGCTCCCATGGCATTCCGCTTGACGCAAGGAACTTCAACCAAACCTGCAACTGGGTCGCAAATGAGACCGAGCATGTTTTTGATAACGAAGGCGATAGCCTGGCTCGCTTGATAAGGCGTTCCGCCTGCAGCTAGAGTTAGGGCAGCGGCACTCATGGCTGAAGCTGAACCGACTTCGGCCTGGCAGCCACCTTCGGCTCCCGAGATAGAAGCGTTGTTAGCAATCACGAGTCCAAAAGCACCTGCAGCGAATAAGAAGTCTAGTTGTTGTTCATGAGTTAAATCCAACTTTTGAATAGCAGCAGTGAGAACGGCTGGAAGGCAGCCTGCACTACCAGCAGTAGGTGTCGCACAGACCAGCCCCATCTTGGCATTGTGTTCATTAACGGCGATAGCATTACGAGCTGCAGACAAGACAGTGAAGTCTGATAGGGTCTTTCCTTTTTTGATGTAGTGGTCAAGCTTGGCAGCATCTCCACCTGTCAAACCGCTACGAGATTTCTTTTCACTAAGACCAAGCTCAACTGAAGCTTTCATGACTTCAAGGTTGCGCTCCATGAGAAGGAGAACTTCTTCACGTTCACGACCTGTTAGCTCAAACTCGGTCGTAATCATGAGCTCAGCAACATTGCCTTGAAAATCAAGTTCGGCTTGTTCGACTAATTCTTTGATAGAGTAAAACATATTTTCTCCTATTGAAAGAAATTGACATTATGCAAATGAGGAATTTTACGAATCTCTTCGATAGATTCATCACAGTTGCGACTATCAACTTCGATAATCATAATGGCTTTCTCACCAGCTTTTTCTCGGGTTACATTCATTTGGGCGATGTTAATGTCAAAGCGAGAGAGGGCCTCTGTTACATGAGCAATCATACCAGGAACATCCTGATGAACGATGATAATGGTAGGGGTATTCATGTTGAGAGATACGGCAAAGCCATTGAGCTCTGTTACCTGGATATTTCCACCACCGATTGAAATTCCTGTCACACTGATGGTCTTGTGCTCATTCTTAACAGTGATTTTCGTAGTATTTGGGTGAGGGGCGTTACTGTCTTTCTGGATAGTCCAGACAATTTTGATGCCACGCTTGTGGGCAATTTCTAAACTATTTGGAATTTCTGGATCATCTGTGTCCATTCCCAAGATTCCAGCGACAAGGGCTAGGTCAGTTCCGTGCCCGCGATAGGTTTTTGCAAAAGAATTAAAAAGCTGGAACTCGACCTCGGTTGGAGTATCGTCAAAGATAGAAGAGACGATTTTACCGATACGAACAGCTCCTGCCGTGTGACTACTAGATGGGCCAATCATGACTGGCCCAATGATATCAAAGACAGATTGAAAACGAAGTGATTGCATCTGTTTCCCCTTAAAAAGATTCTTAACTCTATTATATCAAAGATTAGATGCAAGCGCTCAATTCCATGATAAAATATCTAAAATCCCCATAAAGCCTATAAAATCAGGCCTTTTGTAACAAAAAGAGGCTGTTTAAGCGAAATAAAACATAGTCTTGTAACATTTCTACATAAAACCGTCAAGAAACAGTAATAATAGTAGGGTATGATGGAAATATAAGAAAGAAGGAGAATCTTTTAATATGAAATCAACAACTAACAAAATTAAAACAGGACTTGTAGGAGTAGCAGCAGCGCTTGCTTTCCTTGCACCATCACTTACTTTTGCACAAGAAACAACAACTTACACAGTAAAATCAGGTGACACTCTATCAGGAATCGCTGAAAAATACAATACAACTGTTGAAAAATTGGCAGAAAAAAATAAGATTAAAGATATTCATTTGATCTATGTAGACCAAGTATTGGTTATTGATGGTGAAGCACCAGCAACTTCAACTACTTCAGCTGCGACAGCAGAAGCTCCAGTAGCAGCACCTGCAGCTACTGAAACAACAACTTATGAAGCACCAGCAGCAAGCGTAACTGTAGCAGAAGAAACTGTTGCTACAACAGAAACTTCAGCATCAACTTCAACCGTCAGCGGATCTGAAGCAGAAGCTAAAGAATGGATCGCTCAAAAAGAATCAGGCGGTAGCTACACAGCTACAAACGGACGTTACATCGGACGTTACCAATTGACAGATTCATACTTGAACGGTGACTATTCAGCAGAAAACCAAGAACGTGTAGCAGACGCTTACGTTGCAGGACGTTACGGTTCATGGACAGCTGCTAAGAACTTCTGGCTTAACAACGGTTGGTACTAAGAACTGACTAGCAGAATAAGATGCAAAAGTCGAGGGATTTCCTCGACTTTTTTATATTTCCTTTGCTTGATAACAGGTATTCACTTCCTTTTTGAGGTGAGATAGCATTGAGGTTTCGTCGGTTAACTCCAGAAGGGAGAAGCCCTTTTGAATAAGATGTTCATTACTAGTGCAAATACCTATTCGAACATAAGTGATTGCTAAAATATCGTATCTTTTCTTTTTCTTGGCGTCCTCTAGTAAGGTGTAGCAGATTTGTTGACAGGTATTTTTATCTTGATTGTACAAGTAGATGGTGGACAGATTGAGTAGGATTGTCATTCGTAATTCATATAAATGTCGATAGTTTTTATATTCTTCCAAGCGCTGCAAGATTTGTTCAGTGATGAGGTGGAGGTGTTCGATGGGAAAGCTAAAAAGTATGGTGTTGAGGATTTTTAGGTCGCTTTCATACCATGTATCCTGTTTTTCAATTTTTTCCCAAAGCTTTTTGACCGTTTGTTCCACTTGGATTGAAAGTTGTCCTGTTCCATGTTGACGGATATAAATGACAACTTCCAGCATATCTCTGATTTCCTCTATAGGGAGATCGTGATGGATCTTGAGATAGTCTTGGCATGTTTCAAATAAATTGACTAGACTACTGGTACCAAAGATGGAACTTGTATTGAGATAGGTTTGCATGATTTCTGTCCGTTGACTCGGCTGATAGAGATGGCAGATGTATTCAAACTCTTCAAAACTCATATTGATTTGACGGAGAAGAAACTCCATGTTTTCATATTTTGGAGTTGCCTTGCCACTTTCAAACTTGGAAAGACTGGTTCTTGAAAGGACATTTCCACAGACCTCTTCTTGGGTCAATCCTTTTGACTCGCGTATGTCTTTATATACTTTCCCGAAATCATAGCGCATGATTTTCTCCTCTTCGTGAAAAAAGTTAACAATAAATCGAATTCTATTAAACATATTGTATCATAAGAATATAGAAATTAAAGTGGATACCACGATAAGAAAATAAGAAAGGTGATTTTATCTATAGTAGGTAGAATCTAAAAAATAAATTATGATTCATTTAAAATTTTATATCAAATCCGTTCTTTGTTCATTGGTATTGTTTATCCTTTTAATTCTTTTTATTAAAAATATATATTACCCTGCTCTAAAGATAACTATTGAAGTTATTATGACGTTTTCGATAGGTAGTCTTTGTTATGCCATTTTTTGTAAAACAAATCGTGCTGCTTTTCTGCCAATTTCGGTTGTTTTATTTTTGCTGACTCTCTATTTGCTGGGAGGATAGTGTTTTAGTAGGAACTTTGTCAGTTTGCATTTTTCGCTTGGAGAAATTCTGCCCATTGAAATTTTAATGGCTTTAAGTGGAGTAAACTTGCTATCAAGATTTTTTAAAAAAAGAGAAGTCAATAGATTTGTTAATGAATAATAAAGATGAAAGGTAAAATTGGGATAGTTAAAATGAAACATTTTTTTGCAGGAATTGGTGAAATTCATTTTTTGTTATTTTTATTATATCTAAGCATGTCTACTAGTCCAATTATTGGACTAGTGATTGGACATACTGAAATAAATCCAATAAATTCTATTATTATAGCTCTTAGTACGATATGGGCATTAATTTTGATATTATCAAGGGTGTATAGAAAATATTTTTATAGAGACGATGATGACTAAAGTTTTTATCAATAAAACCAGAGATTGGTCGATTGACAGCCTCTTTCTTGTCTTCTCCAACCAAGCATGTTATAATGAAAACTGCTCAAACGACCTTCAATCGTGAAGCACACACGACCTTCAATCGTGAATAAACGAATAGATGGGAGACTTACCATGAGTGATAACTCTAAAACACGTGTTGTCGTGGGGATGAGTGGTGGTGTCGATTCGTCGGTGACGGCTCTTCTTCTCAAGGAGCAGGGCTACGATGTAATCGGTATCTTCATGAAGAACTGGGATGACACAGATGAAAACGGCGTCTGTACGGCGACCGAAGATTACAAGGATGTGGCTGCAGTAGCAGATCAGATCGGCATTCCCTACTACTCTGTAAATTTTGAAAAAGAGTACTGGGACCGCGTTTTTGAGTATTTCCTAGCGGAATACCGTGCAGGACGCACGCCAAATCCAGACGTTATGTGTAACAAGGAAATCAAGTTCAAGGCCTTTTTGGACTATGCCATGACCTTGGGAGCAGACTATGTAGCGACTGGGCACTATGCCCGTGTGACGCGTGATGAGGATGGCATCGTTCACATGCTTCGTGGCGTGGACAATGGCAAGGATCAGACCTATTTCCTCAGCCAACTTTCACAAGAACAACTCCAAAAGACCATGTTCCCTTTGGGACATTTGGAAAAACCTGAAGTTCGCAGACTAGCAGAAGAAGCAGGCCTTGCGACTGCTAAGAAGAAAGACTCAACAGGGATTTGCTTTATCGGAGAAAAGAACTTTAAAGAATTTCTCAGTAACTACTTACCAGCTCAGCCTGGTCGCATGATGACTGTGGATGGTCGCGATATGGGTGAGCATGCTGGTCTGATGTACTATACGATCGGTCAGCGTGGGGGACTCGGTATCGGTGGGCAACACGGTGGTGATAATGCTCCTTGGTTTGTTGTCGGCAAAGATTTGAGCCAGAACATTCTCTATGTAGGCCAAGGCTTCTACCATGATTCGCTCATGTCGACTAGCTTAGAAGCCAGTCAGGTCCACTTTACTCGTGATATGCCAGAGGAATTTACGCTAGAATGCACGGCTAAATTCCGCTATCGTCAGCCTGATTCTAAGGTGACCGTCCATGTCAAAGGAGATAAGGCTGAAGTCATCTTTGCAGAACCTCAGCGTGCCATTACACCAGGACAGGCAGTTGTCTTTTACGACGGTGAAGAGTGTCTCGGTGGCGGTTTGATTGACAATGCCTACCGCGATGGCAAGGTTTGTCAGTATGTCTAACTGGAGTTAAGTAAAAACGATGAGTTCTCAATTTTTTTATGCATTTATGGCATTTTTCGCTATAATGAACCCAATTTCAAATCTTCCTGCTTACATGGCTTTAGTAGCAGATGATAGTCAAAAAATTTCACGAAAAATTGCTTTTAGGAGTCTTTTGATTGCCTTTGTTATTGTAACTGTTTTTATCTTTTCAGGAGATTTCATTTTTAAAGTATTTGGAATTACAATTGTTTCTTTCAGAATTGCTGGTGGAATATTAGTGGCCGTTATCGGTTATCATATGATTAATGGTAATCATTCACCCAGCTATAAAGGAATGGAGCAGCAAGCAGTAAATTCAGATCCAATGTCTATTGCTATTTCTCCTCTTGCAATGCCACTTTTTGCGGGACCAGGTACAATTACAACTGCTTTAAGTCTGGCTAATGGAGGTTTGCAGAATCAACTGATAACCGTAGTTGCTTTTGCTCTACTATGTGTCATCACTTATCTCCTGTTAAGAAGTGCAAAACAAATTGCAGGCTTCTTGGGAGAAAATTTGATGAAAATTATAACGAAAATGATGGGACTTTTACTATTCTCGATAGGAATACAGATGATTATCGTCAGTGTGCAGACCTTGCTCAAACAGTGATTTGCATTGACAAAATGATTTGATTTGATAAAATAACTTTAACAATAGTCATGATGGTCAAAGCTCATGGATATTGCAGGCTTTTTGTTCTGCACTTCTTACGAGTTTTGACTGTTTTTGTGTCGTTTAGAGGAAAGGATAAAAATGACTCAACAAGACTTTCGGACAAAGGTGGGGAACACAGTTTTTGGCGTTCGGGCGACAGCCTTGATTCTCCAAAATGGCAAACTTCTAGTCACAAAAGATAAGGGCAAGTATTACACTATCGGCGGTGCGATTCAAGTCAATGAAAGCACGGAAGACGCGGTAGTCCGTGAAGTGAGGGAAGAACTGGGTGTAAAAGCTCAAGCTGGGCAGCTAGCTTTTGTGGTTGAAAATCGTTTTGAAGAAGACGGCGTCTATTATCACAACATCGAGTTTCATTATTTAGTGGACTTACTTGAGGATGCCCCATTGACCATGCAGGAAGATGAGAAAATGCAGCCCTGTGAGTGGATTGATTTGGACAAGCTTGAGGATATTCAGCTAGTTCCAGCCTTTTTGAAAACAGCCCTGCCAAATTGGGACGGACAATTACGACACATCCATCTTAACGAATAGGAGAGAAAATGATGGTTAAGCTTATTGCCCATGTACTTGTTCATAGTGGTGGTGATTATTTACTCATTCAGCGTTCGGAAATTAAAAGAGGACAACCCAACGTTTATCCAACTTACTGGGATATTCTTGGTGGCGGGGTTGAAAGGGGTGAACTTCCGCGAGATGGAGCTCTTAGAGAATGTATTGAAGAAGCGGGAGTTAGGCTAGACAGCAGTTCGCTCAAACTTCTTCACGAAGATAGTCAACTGGATACCTCTAAGGATACTGTCTTTACTCGCTTAGTTTATAAAGCAGAGTGGGTTGGGGAGAAGCCAATTATCAGATTAGATCCTAAAGAGCATACGCACTTTAAATGGGTTACTATGGATCAAGCTCTAGAGGAGGAGAAGTTAGTTCCTTATTTGCGAGAAATTTTTGAAAGGTTAAGAAATGACTTATAATTTTACGGAAGAATACGATATTATTGTAATTGGTGCGGGACACGCTGGGGTGGAAGCTTCCCTAGCAGCTAGCCGTATGGGTTGCAAGGTCTTACTTGCGACTATTAACATTGAAATGTTGGCTTTCATGCCATGTAATCCCTCTATCGGTGGTTCTGCCAAGGGGATTGTCGTGCGCGAAGTCGACGCTCTCGGTGGGGAAATGGCCAAGACCATTGACAAGACTTACATCCAGATGAAGATGCTTAACACTGGGAAAGGTCCAGCTGTTCGTGCCCTTCGTGCGCAAGCTGACAAGGAGCTCTACTCTAAGGAAATGCGCAAGACAGTTGAAAACCAAGAAAATCTCACTCTTCGTCAAACCATGATTGATGAGATTTTGGTGGAAGATGGCAAGGTTGTCGGTGTTCGTACAGCGACTCATCAAGAGTATGCTGCCAAGGCTGTTATCGTGACAACAGGGACTGCCCTCCGTGGGGAAATCATCATCGGAGATCTCAAGTACTCGTCAGGTCCAAACCACAGCCTAGCTTCTATTAACCTAGCTGATAATCTCAAGGAATTGGGCCTCGAAATTGGTCGTTTCAAGACAGGAACCCCTCCACGTGTCAAGGCTTCCTCTATCAACTACGATGTGACAGAGATTCAGCCAGGAGATGAAGCGCCTAATCACTTCTCATATACTTCACGTGACGAAGATTATGTCAAGGACCAAGTTCCATGCTGGTTGACTTATACCAATGGTACTAGTCATGAGATTATCCAAAACAACCTCCACCGTGCGCCTATGTTTACAGGTGTGGTCAAGGGAGTGGGGCCTCGTTACTGTCCATCGATTGAGGACAAGATTGTGCGTTTTGCGGACAAGGAACGACACCAACTCTTCCTTGAGCCAGAAGGACGCAATACAGAAGAAGTATATGTTCAAGGGCTTTCAACCAGCCTTCCTGAGGATGTGCAACGTGACTTGGTACATTCCATCAAAGGTTTGGAAAATGCAGAGATGATGCGAACTGGTTATGCTATCGAGTACGACATGGTCTTGCCTCATCAATTGCGTGCGACTCTGGAAACCAAGAAAATCTCAGGACTTTTCACAGCTGGTCAGACAAATGGAACGTCAGGTTACGAAGAGGCTGCTGGACAAGGGATTATCGCTGGTATCAATGCGGCTCTGAAGATCCAAGGCAAGCCTGAATTGATTTTGAAGCGCAGTGACGGTTATATCGGGGTGATGATTGACGACTTGGTAACAAAGGGTACCATTGAACCCTACCGTCTCTTGACCAGTCGTGCTGAGTACCGTCTCATCCTCCGTCATGACAATGCGGATATGCGTTTGACAGAGATGGGACGCGAGATTGGTCTTGTGGATGATGAACGTTGGGCACGCTTTGAGATCAAGAAAAATCAATTTGACAATGAGATGAAACGCCTAGACAGTATCAAACTCAAGCCAGTCAAGGAAACCAATGCCAAGGTCGAATCGATGGGATTCAAACCATTGACTGATGCAGTCACTGCCAAGGAGTTCCTCCGTCGTCCAGAAGTCTCTTACCAAGATGTGGTTGCCTTCATCGGACCTGCTGCTGAAGAATTGGATGACAAAATTATCGAATTGATTGAAACGGAAATCAAGTACGAAGGATACATCTCAAAAGCCATGGATCAGGTTGCTAAGATGAAACGCATGGAAGAAAAACGTATTCCAGCCAACATCGACTGGGATGATATTGACTCCATCGCGACAGAGGCTCGCCAGAAGTTCAAGCTCATTAATCCAGAAACCATCGGTCAAGCCAGCCGTATTTCTGGGGTTAACCCAGCAGATATTTCCATTCTCATGGTGTATCTGGAAGGTAAAAATCGAAGCATTTCAAAAAATTTAGAAAAAAAGGCTGACTAAATACAAAGTGCTGAATTCTCTTTTAGGAATTCAGCTTTTTTGATAGAATCGTCCTCTATTTTCGAATAAAGAGAAAAGGAGGAATGACCATGCTGACGGTAGAAGAAAAAAATTTTTTAGACCACTATAAAAATGCTCCCTATCATCGTTTTTATGAGATTGAGCGCTTCACTAGTCTCTGTCAAAAGTTAGACAAATGGCCACCACAGGCTGACAAGCTCTAGACTTTTTGATATACTAGAACAAATTAAAACATAGGAGAGAATGAATGAACGTATATGGCAGATTAGAAGAGGAACCAACTCCATCTTGGACGGGAATTCAGGATGATTTAGTTGGGAGAGAGGAGCGCTTCGAGGATGAACCAAGTTCATCTGCTCCCTTACCATTATTTAAGATCCTAATCTGGAGCACTCTAGTTGTACTTGTATCTGTAGTTCTTCCTTTTTTGCTAGGACTAACTAGCCCAGAGCAGGCACAAGATTTTTATATGGGATGGGCGATGCACCAGGGTGGAGATATCTACACAGACTATTTTGGAACGAGTGGTCTTCTCTATTACTTTTTACAGTATCTAAGCAAGGGTAGTATTTTGTTTGCAGCCTTTACTTGGCTTGCTCTAGTGGGTGCTGGGATTTTTCTTTTCCGTTCAACTTACACCTTGACGGAGGAGAACAAGCAGTCGCAACAAGTGTTGACAATCTTTTATCTTCTTGCTGGAGGACTTAGCTTTGGCGGTGGTTATGCCACCATTTTGGCCCTTCCATTTCTGTTTTACGCTCTTAGTTTAGTAACAAGGTATTTGGTAGAGTATAATCATGACAAAGGTTTTGTGCGTATCGGGATGAGTTTGGCGCTTGCCTTCTTCTTGGCCCCTCTAGTCGCAGTTCTATATACTCTTGTCTTGTTTTTAGCCTTATTAGCCTTTAATATCGGACGTGGTCGCTTGGTTCATGGGTTCTATCAATTCTTTGCAGCTGGTCTTGGGTTCTCACTTTTCTTTTATCCAATTGGTTACTATACGGCTTATAATGGGAGTTTCGGGAATGCTATTAGTCAAATTCTCTATCCAGTAGATAGTTTGAAGTTTATGTCCAATCCAGCCTTGCTGGACAACCTCCTTTTTTATGGATTGTTAACAATTGGTCTTGGAGGATTAAGATTCGTATTTACAGGGCTTTTCCAGTCTAAGCCAAGCAAGCAATACGTCTTATCTATTTTTGCTTCAGTAGCAATCCTATTGTTACTAGGATTGGAAATTTTCTCTACAGAACCGATTCACGGTAGTCGTCTAGCTACTTTTCTTCCTTTCTTGTCCATTCTTCTATTGACTCACATTCGAACTGGGGAATTAGAAGGAGCCAATCGCCGTAGAAGACATCGAGAAGTACCCTCAATATGGGCAATATTTCTTCAGGGTAATGTCTATTTGCCGATTTTAGCTTTGGCCTACCTATTTTTGGCTCCTCTGGTCGCCCGTTATGTTCTTCACTCAGAACAATATCAAGAACGAACTCGTATAGAAACTACGGTTAAAGGACAAACACAGGCAACAGATCGTATTTATCTATGGGATGATCTTACTAATGGTTATAAGACTAGTGAACGTTTAGCAGCTAGTCAGTTGCTATCACCAAAATTATATACTGGCCTGGATGCAAATCGTAGCAAACTTGTCAATGATTTACGTGATAATCAGCCTAAAGTGATTGTGGTCAATACCAAAACAGCTCTGTGGACAGAAGTAGAACAGCTTCTGGCAGAAAGTTATCAACCAGTTCAAAGTGAATTCAAAGACTTTAAACTTTACAAATTAAAATAAAATAATCAATATCTAGTGTAAATTTTATGAAAATATGAATTTTGCTACTAGATATTGATTTTTATTTTTATAGTGATATAATACTTTAAGAAAGAATATTTAAGAAAAGAGCCTGGATATGATTGTATTGGAAGAGAAAACAAACCCTGATCCAACCTTATTTGTTGAAAAGCGCGACGGTAGACGCGTCATTTTTGATGTAGATAAGATTGACAAAGCCTTGCACAAGGCTGCGGAAAAAGTCATGGATGTAACCCCCTTGGTCGAAAAGCGTCTTAATACTCTAGTTGAACGTATTGTAGAAGAGATTCATAGTCGTTTTCCTCAAGGTGTAAAAATCTATGAAATCCAAAATATCGTAGAACATGAGTTATTGGAAGCTAAAGAATATGCCTTGGCAGAGGAATATATCACTTACCGAACTCAAAGGGATTTTGAGCGCTCAAAAGCAACAGATATCAACTTCAGTATCCATAAACTTCTCAACAAAGACCAGGCAGTTGTCAATGAGAATGCTAATAAAGATAGTGATGTTTTTAATACCCAGCGTGATTTGACGGCAGGAATTGTTGGAAAATCAATCGGTCTTCAAATGCTTCCTAAGCATGTGGCTAATGCCCACCAAAAAGGGGATATCCACTATCACGATTTGGACTATAGCCCTTACACTCCGATGACCAACTGCTGTCTGATTGATTTCAAGGGCATGTTGGAAAATGGTTTTAAGATTGGGAATGCTGAGGTAGAGAGTCCTAAGTCTATTCAGACTGCGACTGCTCAGATATCGCAAATCATCGCCAACGTTGCATCAAGTCAGTATGGAGGCTGTTCAGCAGACCGTATTGATGAAGTCTTGGCTCCTTATGCAGAAAAAAATTACCAAAAACACCTCAAGGATGCAGAGGAATGGGTCCTACCTGATAAACGCGAAGAATATGCTTGGAAGAAAACCCAAAAAGACATCTATGATGCTATGCAATCATTGGAGTATGAAATCAATACCCTCTTCACTTCAAATGGTCAAACGCCATTTACTTCCCTTGGTTTCGGTCTAGGAACCAATCGTTTTGAACGAGAAATTCAAAAGGCTATCTTGAACATTCGAATCAAGGGGCTTGGTTCAGAACATCGTACAGCTATCTTCCCTAAATTGATCTTCACTCTTAAAAGAGGACTTAACTTGGAGGAAGGTTCTCCTAACTACGATATCAAGCAGTTGGCCCTTGAGTGTGCAACTAAGCGCATGTATCCAGATGTCTTGTCTTATGATAAGATTATTGAGTTGACAGGTTCTTTCAAAGTTCCGATGGGATGTCGTTCATTCCTTCAAGGATGGAAGGATGAAAATGGAGTTGAAGTTAACTCTGGCCGTATGAATCTAGGTGTCGTGACGGTCAATCTTCCTCGTATTGCCCTTGAATCTGAAGGCGACTTGAACAAGTTCTGGGAAATTTTCAACGAACGTATGAATATCGCAGAAGATGCTCTAGTTTATCGTGTGGAAAGAACCAAGGAAGCCACTCCAGCTAATGCACCAATTCTTTATCAATATGGAGCCTTCGGACGTCGCCTTGGTAAGGAAGAAAGTGTTGACGAGCTCTTTAAGAATCGCCGTGCTACTGTTTCGCTTGGCTACATTGGACTTTATGAAGTAGCGACAGTATTCTTTGGCAACAATTGGGAAACCAATTCAGAAGCTAAAGAATTCACCCTTGATATCATTCGAGATATGAAACATCGAGTAGAAGAGTGGTCAGACCAATATGGCTATCACTTCTCTATTTATTCGACACCATCTGAAAGTTTGACAGACCGCTTCTGTCGCTTGGATACAGAGAAATTCGGTTCTATTCCAGATATAACGGATAAAGAGTACTACACAAATTCCTTCCATTATGATGTCCGTAAAAATCCAACTCCTTTTGAAAAATTGGACTTCGAGAAGGTTTATCCAGAAGCGGGTGCATCAGGTGGCTTTATCCATTACTGTGAGTACCCAGTTCTTCAACAAAATCCAAAGGCCTTGGAAGCTGTTTGGGACTATGCTTATGATCGAGTAGGTTATCTAGGAACTAATACTCCGATTGATCGTTGCTACAAGTGTGATTTTGAAGGAGATTTTGATCCAACTGAGAGAGGCTTTGCTTGTCCCAACTGTGGTAATAGCGATCCTAAAACAGTAGATGTGGTTAAACGAACCTGCGGATATCTTGGGAATCCACAAGCTCGTCCAATGGTTAACGGTCGTCACAAGGAAATTGCTGCGCGTGTCAAACACATGAACGGTTCAACCATTAAAACAGCAGGGCATGAAGTAAGAAATTAGAAAGAGATAGCATGGGAAAATATCAATTAGATGATAAGGGCAAGGCCTTGGTACAACGATTCCACGAAAAGCATTCAAAGGGTGGAGTTAATAAAAAAGACCGAGTGGCTAGCCTTAGAGAGCAATTTTTAAATAAGAATAAGAAAAAGTGAGAGTCCGCTCTCGCTTTTCTCTTAGTTGGAGGCAAAGATGATACTACGCAGACCGACATTAGCAGATAAAGAAACTGTTTTAGAGATGATGACAGAATTTGAAAAAAGCCAATCAGCCCACGATGGCGGATTTTGGGATACTGAGGGTTTTTCTTACGAGAATTGGCTAGAAACTAACCTTAATAAAGAAATGGGAATAAACTTGCCTGAAAATCGCGTCCCATCAATTCAGTTCGTATTGTTTGATGAATCAGGCCATGCTTTAGGTTTTTTAAATTTACGATTGAGATTGAATGAGGGACTGCTGAATTATGCAGGGAATATAGGATATTCTATTCGCCCATCTGAAAGAGGCAAAGGTTATGCTAAGGAAGCTCTCCGTCAGGGTTTGCAAATTGCCAAGGAAAAGAACATCCATCGTGCTCTGGTGACTTGTAGCACGGAAAATCCTGCCAGCAGAGCTGTTATCTTAGCTAATGGTGGAGAGTTGGAGGATGTTCGAAATGGAACGGAGCGCTATTGGATAGAGTTGGAGTAGAAAGCATGACATGGAATACACCAAAACCAGGCGAGTGGAAGAGTGAGGAGCTTAGTCAAGGGCGTATCATTGACTATAAGGCTTTTAACTTTGTGGATGGAGAAGGGGTGCGCAATTCTCTCTATGTAGCAGGCTGTATGTTTCACTGTGAAGGTTGCTACAATGTAGCTACCTGGTCTTTCAATGCAGGAATTCCTTATACTCCAGAGTTGGAAGAACAAATCATGGCAGACTTAGCCCAGCCCTATGTTCAAGGATTGACTTTGCTGGGAGGAGAGCCATTCCTCAATACAGGTATTCTTTTGCCCCTTGTAAAACGCATTCGAAAGGAATTGCCAGAAAAAGACATCTGGTCTTGGACAGGATACACCTGGGAAGAAATGATGTTGGAGACGCCTGATAAACTAGAACTTTTATCCCTGATTGATATCCTGGTAGATGGTCGATATGATAAAAGCAAGCGTAATCTCATGCTTCAGTTCCGTGGCTCTTCCAACCAACGGATTATCGATGTGCAAAAGTCTCTCCAAAGTGGAAAGGTAGTCATTTGGGACAAGCTTAACGATGGAAAAGAAAGCTATGAACAGGTGAAGAGAGAATGAAGAAAAAAGACTTAATAGAACAACTGGTCTCAGAGATAGAAACTGGAAAAGTAAAAACACTGGGTATCTACGGCCACGGCGCTTCAGGGAAATCAACTTTTGCTCAAGAATTATACCAAGTATTGGATGCTGAAAAGGTAAATTTACTAGAGACAGATCCCTATATTACTTCGGGACGACATTTAGTGGTACCTAAAGAGACACCAGACCAAAAGGTGACAGCATGTTTACCGGTAGCACATGAGCTGGCAAGTTTACAAAGAGATATTCTTGCTCTGCAAGCGAGTATGGATGTCTTGACAATAGAAGAACCTTGGAAGGCTAGTGAGATCTTATCGGGAGCAAAACCAATTCTGATAGTCGAAGGAATGTCTGTAGGTTTTCTACCCAAGGAACTCTTTGACAAAACCATTTGTTTCTACACGGATGAGGAGACTGAATTAAAGAGACGACTAGCTCGAGATACGACTGTGAGAAATCGCGATGCATCCTTTATATTAGCTAGTCAGCAGATGAGACGAGAGCAGTATCTACAATACTATAAAGAAACCGAGTCAAGAGCTGATATCTTGGTAGACCAATCAGATGATAAATTTCAAATTAAAACTAACATTATATTATATAGAAGAAAAGACAGATAATCTAGCACTTAAATATGAAAATTTATTAAAATGGAATAAGAAAACAGTTTCATCTAAAAAATTTAAAAAAACCTGTCAAATCCCTTGCAATCGCAGGGGCTTTGTGTTATTCTATTATGGTGCTGTAAATTACAGCTTTAGCTTTGATGCAAGAGGTTGCGACACGCTCGGTTGCATTGCCACGCAACGCGCGTCGGTTTTCTTGTGGAGCTAGCCTATTATCTTAAATAGACGAAAAGGAGAAAAAGATGGCAAACAAAAAAATCCGTATCCGTTTGAAAGCTTACGAACACCGTACGCTTGATACAGCGGCTGC
>NZ_JAQFJH010000010.1:0-60005 GCF_030440025.1 Streptococcus sp. SO2 | reverse complement strand
ATCCTTTGGGTGAGAGGATATCGGTGCCAGCCTGACCGACTATGGTATCAGCCAAGAGCACACAGTTTGTAGATAAGACAAAGTAGGATTTAAACTTAGATTTGATAAATTTATAAAGTTCCCCATCTGTCTCATGTCTGATTTTATAAGCGTAGGTGTAGTCTTCCTTACCATCACCTGTCATGATTTTATCTGCACTTGGCTCCCATGAAATCGTCAGTTGTTTCAATTCAGCCAACTTTTTCTGAACTGCTTTTTCCATTTCAGGCGTCAAATCTATCCCATAACCAAAAAGCGTTTTTTGACTCTCACGTTTACATAGGTCAATGTACTTGTCACGATCACAGAAATATAAGACACCATCTCCTACCATGCCAAATAAGGTCTCAGAAGACGGATCATAGTTGCCATAAGAAATAACACGGCCTTGATAGCAGATATCCACATGACCAATTGCCGAAAACAGAGAGGTCTCAGCTGTATGAACAAAAATTTCAAGCTCCGCTGTCTTACCAGACTTCACCATTCCAAGATGGATATCCTCTCTCTCATCAGCATTTTCCTGCATGAATTTGTTGATTTTTGCTAAAGTTCTTGCAGGGATGAGAGCGGCTAGGACAATAGGTAAGCTAATTCTTACACGACGTTTGAGATGGTTTTTCCCAATTTCCTCCTCAAACAAGAAACCATCACGGATATTGGACACACCATAAAGGAAAAAATAAGCCCCTAATACAAAGAGTTGAAAGACAGAATTTCCTGTAGAGGACAAAAGACTAGTCCCACCAAGAAAAACTAGTACGAGTCCATCTAGTAAGAGACGAAAACGAGGTCGAATTTTGTTTTTGCGGTAGAGAAGATAGGTGACAAGATTGATAGTAGCATGAAAAATCTGATAAACTCCAATCACAAGAGCCAAAATATAAATCGGCACATCCGTCGCAAGATTGGAGCCAAGCAAATATCCCAGCACTAACAATTTAACCAGTGCAACTCCCAAGGTGTCCGTTGACTGACTTTTTTTGAAAATACGTAATACTAAATCTAAGACCGTTGCTATCCAAGCTAAAAACAGAACCAGTCGAATAACCGTTACTGGCAACCAAGTCCCCGTGACCATTAAGACAAGTCCTAGCAGAACAAACAAGAAACCCTGAACAAGTAATTTCTTACCTGTCAGACCTAAAGATAGAATTTTTTCCATAAAAGACCTTTCAACAATAAAAATTAAACACTCCGATTAAACTGACTAGTAAATAGCCAACACTACAAACAGCCTGTGCCAGCAACATATGGTGACTAGAAATGACTGTAGTAATGTCACCATCTTGTCTTATGCACTTCTAAAATTTGTTTTATTGATTCGAAAACAAAGCTAATAAAAATTAACTAAACTTGAGAGATAAGTACAATTGAGACGAAAAAATGTGTAACCAATACTACTTGTAAAGGTAAGAAAGTATTATTTCTATTCTATTAATGATTTATATACTATCTATTGTGACACAATACTCACTATAATTCAACATTTTACTAATTAAAAATTATAAAATAAGTTTCAAGTCCTCATAACGCTTTGAAAAGAACAAAAAAACGGAATGAAATAACATATAATTAGATTATGAAACAAAGTTTACTAGGCACAAACTAAGATATGTTTAATCAAGCAGAGAGGGGAGATTCTGTTTCTTTAAAACAAGTTTATCCTCCCATTTGATTATGAACTTTCTTACCAAACATCTCTAATCTGATGACACTCTTCAAAAAATTTTTTTTAATTTAAAACAAAAGTCTTGCTTTTCTTTTTATTTGTGCTATACTTGTTCTTGTATCAGATACAAGTTATCTAAAGGAGTTTATATGGATACGAAATTTTCAGTAGCCTTGCACATCCTAACCATGATTAGTGAAAGCAAGGATACCTTAAGTTCACAAGCACTGGCTGAGAGCGTCGGGACCAACGCTAGTTACATTCGAAAGGTGATTGCCTTATTGAAAAATGCAGATTTGATTCATTCCCAGCAAGGAAAAACAGGTTATCAACTCAGTAAGTCTCCAAAGAAAATGACTTTACTAGAGATCTACTATGCTACTCAAGAAATCAATCACATTAGTTTATTCCCTGTTCATCAAAATAGCAATCCTGATTGCCCTGTTGGAAAACATATCCAAGGAGCAGTTTCACCGCTTTTCGCTAGTGCCGAATCTCAATTAGAGAAGGAATTAGCAAATCAAACTTTAGAAGATGTCATTGACAATCTATATAAACAAGCCAAACAAGTCCGAAACTGATTTGATAGCAAGTCAGTTTTTACTGGAGACAACATGAACTTGTATCAAATACAAGTCTATTGAATTATATTAAAAAAGAAAAGAGAAAACACATGAAAGTTGCACAACACACTACTTATAACAAAAACAATATCACACTGAACATCACAGAAATCGCTAAACCAAGTATTACAGACAAAGAAGTTTTAGTTAAAGTCACCGCAGCCGGCGTTAATCCTCTCGATAATATGATCTCTCGTGGTGAGGTTAAGATGATTGTTCCATACAAACTTCCTCAAACTGCAGGTAACGAAGTGGTTGGAATCGTTGAAAGCATTGGCAAGAAAGTTAACAACTTTCAGGTAGGAGATCGTGTCTTTGGACGTCTGCCACTTGATCATATCGGCGCCTTTGCAGAATACGTAGCTGTCGATAGCCAAGCCTTAGCCAAAGTTCCAGACTATCTATCAGACGAGGAAGCTGCTGCTGTTCCTCTTACTGCCTTGACCATTATGCAGGCTCTTGACCTCATGGGCGCTCAAGCTGGGAAAACGATCTTTATCTCTGGTGGTACTGGAGGAGTTGGTGGGATGGCCATTCCGATCGCCAAGGCCAAATGTTTGAAAGTCATCACTAATGGTGCTGGAGATAGTGCTGAGCGAGTTTTAAAGCTAGGAGCAGACCGATTTATCGATTACAAAACAGAGGATTATACAAAAACTGTTAGCCAGGTTGATTATGTTCTCGATACTCTTGGTGGGGCTGAAACTGAAAAACAAATGTCTATTATGAAAAAAGGTGGTCACCTTGTGTCCCTTCGTGCCATGCCAAACGGTGCTTTTGCCAAACGCATGAATCTACCAAAATGGAAACAGATTATTCTTAGCTTAGCCGGTCGCAAATTTGATAAGATGGCGAAAAAATACGGTGTCCAATACCATTTTATCTTTGTAGAAAGCAACGGCGCTCAATTACAAGAAGTAGCTGACCTCTTTAGTAAATTAAAAATCAAACCCTCTATCGATACAGTTTATCCATTTGAAGAAGTAAATAGTGCATTAGACAAAGTCGCTAATGGTCGCTCGCGTGGAAAAACAGTCCTCAGCTTTAAGAAATAAAAATGGAAAACACAATGTCATATCTTACAACTAAAAATCAATACATCACTGTCCAAGAAAACCAAATCGCCTATCGCGAACTCAGCAAAAGCAAATCAAAACTACCTCTTCTGATGCTGGTCCATTTGGCAGCAACTCTCGATAACTGGGATCCAAGACTATTAAACTTGATTGCTGAAAAACACCATGTCATTGTAGTCAATCTTCCTGGTGTTGGAGCCAGTCAAGGCCAAGTGGCGCCAACCATTCCTGGAATGGCTGAGCAGACAATTGACTTTGTAAAAGCGCTTGGTTACGATAAAATCAATCTCCTCGGCCTTTCTATGGGAGGAATGATTGCCCAAGAAATCATCCGAATAAATCCTACTCTAGTCAATCGTTTAATCTTGGCTGGAACAGGTCCTCGAGGTGGAAAAGAGGTCGATAAGGTAACAGGGAAAACCTTTAACTATATGTTTAAAGCGGGACTCGAGCGCATCGATCCTAAACGCTATATCTTCTATAATCATGATGAACAAGGGAAAATCGAAGCTTTGAAAGTCCTAGGACGAATGGGTATGAGAACAAAGGAATTTGCGGATAAAGACATGAACGTATCAGGTTTCCTAACTCAACTCAAAGCTATTAAACGTTGGGGGAAAGATCCTCAAGACGACCTAACATTTATCACTCAACCAACCTTAATCGTTAACGGGGACAAGGATATGCAGGTTCCAACGGAAAATTCCTATGACATGCATGAGAAAATCGAAAATAGTAAGCTGATTATCTATCCAAATGCAGGGCACGGTTCGATCTTCCAATATGCAGAGGAGTTTTCAAAAGAACTCATTGCTTTCTTGGAGGACTAATATGGTCAAAACCATTCTAATAACAGGTGCTACTGACGGTATCGGTAAACATTTGGCAAAGAAACTGGCCAGCCAAGGTCATCATGTCATTCTTCATGGTCGAAACCCTCAAAAACTTGAGCTGGCTCTTCAAGAGGTTCGAGCAGTTTCCTTGAGAGGCAGAGTTTCTAGCTACCTTGCGGATTTTTCAAAATTAGACGATGTTTATCGATTTGTGGAAGAAATCAAGCGAGACTTTCAAAGTATCGATGTCTTGTTTAATAATGCAGGACTTTATGGAGGAAAAGAACGAAAAGTGAGTACTGAAAATGTCGAATTGACTTTTATGTTATCCGTTCTCATTCCCTATATGTTAACAATTGAGCTAAGCCCCTTGTTAGAAAAAGCGCCTGACGGTCGTATCATTAATACCTCCTCCTATATGCATCATTTTGCCAAGGTCAAGGATTTAGACTTTGGATTTGAGAACAATTATAATCTCGGATTGGCCTATAATAATTCTAAACTTTACACTATTTGGATGACACGCTATCTAGCCAGAGAGTTCTTCTTAAGAGGTTCAAACATCACCATCAATTCTTACCATCCAGGTTTGATTTCAACCAATTTGGGGAACGATTCCAGTGATGAAAAAACGAAAAAGTCTCTCTTTGGCCGCTTGATGAAGTCACTCTCTAAGAATTTAGACGAGGGAATTAAAACAGGCTACTACCTCACCTTATCAGAAGAAGTCACTGGTTTGACAGGCTATTATTTTGATGAGAAGAAAGTAAAGTTTGTATCCGAAAAAGGATATCATTTTGAAAAAGCAAAAAATTTAATCACTTACTGCAATGATAAAATTGAGTTGTTTCAAAATAAGTCCACAATATCTTAACTTTATTATGACTCGACTATCAAGAAAAAGATGATATCAAAACTTATCTATTTTCTATATCCTAAATAATTTGCCCCACTTTTGCCACGTTTTGAAATAATCACATTCAAAATTATTCCAAGTATCTTCCAAAAATCGTTTATATTTCAACATTTTTGGTTAGTTTCAAGATGAAGATTTCTTAAAAATGCTTGCAGGGGGCATCTAAATACAACAGGAAAAGCCTTGATAACCAAGGCTTTTTTGCTTAGTTTCTTAGGTTATTCTGAGTCTAATATAGATGAAATTCTTTTCTTATAAGAAAAAACGCTAGATAGCGTTTTTTTATTCTTAGTTACTCGTCCAATCGAATAAACATCATTGCGTTAAGCAAAGAGATAAGAGCGACTGTATTGACATTATTGGAATAGATCAGTCTCTTATTTTCAATCGGCGGAATAATAAAATTAGAAATAATGATGTCATAAGGTGATTCTTTTAGAGCATCAAGGGATAACTCTAATTCACTCCAAACTTCCAGTTCAAAATTGTTACTGCAATAGTAAGCAAGTGTCTCAGCTACTGATTTTGCATGATACTGATCAAAATTACTCATGACCAAAACCTTTAATTTAGGTTGATTTTGTAAAAGATTTAGCACCAAGTGTTTGCTATGAGTGATAAAAGTATAAGACAAATGATTGACCTTCATTGAATTACGATCCATATCCAAAGTCTCTAGATAATGTTCCATCCCTTCCTTCACCTCTGAAACAAAGCGAGGGAAAATATTTTGAAAGTTTTTGATTGTATTACCTTTTTGATCAAATAAGATAAACTCTGTCGATAATTCCTGACGATGCAGATGTGCTGTATTATGCAGATGCCAAATCAGATTGTCCTTATTGTCTACTTGGAGATTATAGTCTCTTGATACCTGATCTACTAGGTCGCCCAATAACTGATACGATTTTTTTACATAGCTGTCTGTTTTTGCATGGTTGAGAAATACTTCTTCATCTATGAAAAACATTTTTTGAAAATAGGATACAAACAGTTGACCTATCACTTCTTTATTCAGAGAGATATGATATTCAGAATCAAAGCTCGCTACAATCTCTTCGATTTCTTCTGCCTCCATGAAAGATTCCAACAAATGATTGTTAAAAGAATTTTTCTCAACTTCCAAGAAATGACCAAACTTTATTCGGTATAAATTTGTTACGAGGAGTAACTTTAACATTCGTTGAGTAGCGAAATTGACTGGAAATGCAGTTTCTTTATAGACCAGTGCCAACAGCTTACATAAAGGTTCTACAGAAAAAGCTTCAAAGGGCCATTCAAGGAAATAATATTTCTCTGAAAAATACTGGGCAAAAAAGTAACGGATATCGATCTCATTCCCAGTGATTCGAACTGGATTGAGGCTAATTTCAAAACGATATTGCTTCTTAATAATTTTATTAATATGACTGATGATACGGTAAAGAGAGGAAGAACTGATATAAAACTCTTTGCAAATACTATCAGTATCACATCCTTCATTAAAGAAGATAAATTCTAAAATTGAAAAGTGGGTTGAATGCTTAAAAAAATGATGATAGACCATCTCAATATCACTATCATCGGTATTAATGATACGGATGCCGTTTGTTGAGGAATGAAATATCAAGTCAGGAAAAGAAGACCTGACATGGGACAAGTCATTTTTTACAGAACGTTCTGTACAGTGCAATAATTCTGCTAGTTCTGAAATATGAAACCAGCGTTTGTTTTCAAACAGTAATTCTAATAATTCTAATTGTCTGTGACTTTTTTTCGATAATAAATCTCTCATGAATAGCTTTTCTCTCTTTATAATAAACTAAACGATTGTCTTTCAATCTTCATGCAATTATACCACATGGAGTCCATTTATCCTCTTACAACGACTTTTGCTTGTCATAAAAAGACCAGTCTAATCCCTTAGAAACCCAGTAGCATCAAGATTTTCTTATTTATTTGTATCTAAAGTACATGTTTACGATATGTAATTCAAGACAAACTATTATGTTTCCAAGTTGAAATACTATATAATTAGTGTAATCAAAGAAATTGATTCTTTGATTTAGAAATAGAAAAGGAGGATACACTATGTTGTGGTCCATTATTGTAGGAGGTCTTATTGGTCTCATCGCAGGTGCAATCACTAAAAAAGGTGGTTCAATGGGATTGATTGCAAATATCTTTGCAGGTCTTATCGGTTCGTCTGTAGGGCAATCACTTCTAGGAAGCTGGGGACCTTCATTGGCTGGAATGGCTATTATTCCGTCAATCGTTGGTGCTGTGATTGTTGTTGCAGTCGTTTCATTTCTATTTGGTAAAAAATAAGCATTACCTAATAAGAAATTAAAAGTGATAAGCCATAATTTTGAATACTGTAGACGGGTAAAATTATGGTTTAAAGCTTTTCATTTGAAAGGATTTAATATGTCAAAATCAAAGAAAATATTGTTACTTATTTTCTGTATCTTAATCTTGACTATTTTCCTTCCTATTCTCATAGATTATCATCAGGTCAGTGATTTAGATATCCACTTATTCAGTTGGAGAGATTTCTACGCTGAATTTCTGATTGCTAGATATGTCTTTTGGGGGACACTTGTCCTATCGGTTTTAGTTTTAATTTCAATGTTAGTGATACTCTTTTATCCTAAACAATATTTAGAGATTCAATTAGAAACTCAAGAAGATACATTAAAACTAAAAAATTCAGCTATCGAAGGCTTTGTTCGATGTTTGGTCATTGATCATCAGTTGATGAAAGAACCAACGGTCCATGTAAATAGCCGCAAAAATAAATGTTTCGTTACTGTAGAAGGAAAAATTCTTCCTTCAGACAACATCTCAAATCGATGTCTAGTCATTCAGAATGAAATAACTCATGGATTAAAGCAGTTCTTTGGTATTGAACGTGAGGTAAAACTTGAAGTTAAAGTTAAAGAAGTTGAACCTCGAAAAACGACCAAAAAGACTGTTAGTCGTGTAAAGTAAGGAAGTAAAAATGGAATGGTTTAAAAAATATCAGTATCCAATTATTGCAGGTTTAGTAGGTGTCATTCTCGCTTGCTTTATCTTATCCTTTGGCTTTTTCAAAACACTATTTGTACTAATTTGTGGAGCCTTAGGAGCATTTGCTGGATACTATGTTAAGGAAAAATATTTAAATAAATAAAGGAGTCTCGTATGTCAAACGTAGATAAAAATGTAGAAAAAAAAGATGTTGCTGTTGTTTCTCAAGATGTTAAAGGGGAACTCACTTATGAAGACAAAGTCATCCAAAAAATCATTGGTCTTTCACTTGAAAAAGTACCTGGACTTTTGGATGTGGATGGAGGATTCTTCTCTAATCTAACAGAAAAAATTATCAATACAGATAATGTCACTCATGGTGTCAATGTTGAAGTTGGGAAAGAACAAGTTGCAGTTGACTTGAACATTGTTGTTGAATACCAAAAGAATGTTCCAGCTTTGTACAAAGAAATCAAAGATGTTGTGGTATCACAAGTTACAAAAATGACTGATCTAGAAGTTGTTGAAGTCAATGTGAATGTTGTTGATATCAAAACGAAGGAACAGCATGAAGCAGATTCAGTTAGCCTTCAAGACCGAGTAACTGACGTGGCTTCTTCAACAGGAGAATTTGCTTCAGAACAATTTGAAAAAGTGAAATCTGGTATCGGTTCAGGTGTTGCTGCTGTTCAAGAAAAAGTAGGCGAAGGTGTTGAAGCCGTTAAGGGCGAAGCAAAGGAAAATGCTCGCGTACACTAATTCATCTGGTCTAAATCAATCAATTTAAAGGAGGCAGAATCATGTCAACAGAAGAAAAATTAAATCAAGCAAAAGGTTCCATTAAAGAAGGTGTCGGCAAAATGATCGGCGATGAAAAAATGGAAAAAGAAGGAACAGCTGAAAAAGTTGTTTCTAAAGTAAAAGAAGTTGCTGAAGATGCTAAAGATGCTGTCGAAGGCGCTATTGAAGGTGTTAAAAACATGCTTCACAAAGACGAAAAATAAGACTAAACATTAATTGACCTTTTTATATATAGTAGTCAAAAAGAGGACCGCAAATGTCCTCTTTTTTTGTAGATCGGATTCTAAACACGTTTCCCAATTTTCGTTAAAAGGAATTGTCAACAGGAAGAGCCTTGGAATCAAGGCTTTTTGCTTGTTTAAAATAATATCTCCCTTTTTAAAGAAAGAAAATTTAAAAGCTTGCACACCACTAGACTGGCTTATTTATCCACCACCTGAGCCTCAAATTGGGCTGGTTGATTGTCTACGTTGGTAATGGTTATCGTGTAGGGCTTGTTATTGGTGGCATCAAACACTTTTTCACCTTGATAACTTACAACAACTCCATCTTTTTCTAAATAAATATCTGGTTGCTTGTTTGGAAGTTTTTCGTCCTCCTCGTCCAAACCATGGCTTTTTATAATTTTTTGTTCCTCTACTTCATAGTAAACATCGCTGTTTCTTTCACTCCAAACACCAGAGCCAGTTAATTTAATTCTGCTTGAATCGTTTTTCTTCAAGATGAAGATTGAATAGTATTCCAAATCTTGTGTTCTGGGATTTACTCTTAAGTTGACGGATTGACCTGGTTGAAGAGTGTATTTGCCATAGCTCAAAACTGAAATGACAAACCAGACTAGTAGCAAACTATACAAGACTCCTATAATCATTCGTGAGCGCCTACTTTTAAACAAACGTAAAAGTAAGACAAAAGAGACAATAAAGAGCAATTCTGTAAACATTTTGTCCCCTTTTTTATCCTCGTTCACATCCCCAACAAAGTCTCGTGTTCATTTCTTACTAGTAAGCTCAACCATACAAAGTCTGATACATCTTATCTAGAAAGGCTTTCAACTCTTTTCGAACAATCTTTAACAGGCGTTCTTCTTCGGCTGGAGAGGTGTTCACACTTTCTTTTATATTGTTTTCATTAACTTGAAAGTAGCTGCTAGAAACTAAATCAAAGTTCTTATCCAATTCATATAGTACACTAGTTATTTTACCATCTATCTCTATTCTAAAATAAGCAGTTACCCCATTCCGTCCCGGATTTGAGATATCCAAATCGATGTCTCCTTTTATCCCTATGGAGTCAATCCCTCCATCCAAGCGGATAGCACCATCGGGAGGAACAACATAGCCAGCTTTTCGCATGTCGGACGCATATTTTCCTGAATCCATTAAATATTGTAAGACTGCTATATTGTCCCTCTCTTCAAAGGAGGTTTTTAATTGCATATGTTCTTGATGGTTTTGATACTGAAAATAAAGATTCAAGCCAGTAGCTAAGGCAATTACAGAAGCGAGCAAGATTCGTATTTTTCTACATCTCGACATGTTTATCTCCTCTATCTAAGAAATCATAGAAATCTTGTTTCCAACTTTGAAAGGTAACTGCCTTATCCTCGGATATCCTTGGGACTCTAACTCAAGTGACTGCTATCTACCCTTTTTCATGATGTATTTTCGTATAGGTGTTTCAACCATTTGAACGATTTCAAATCCTTCTTTTTGGTAAAGATTGTAAGCTGTTTGATTTGCCTCGTAGACATTAAGAGAAATAGTATCTATGTCTTCATTTTCAAATGCCAAACTAACAAATTTCCTTAAAGTCTGGCTACCTAAGCCCTGCCCCTGTTTCTGGGGATTGATAAAAAATCTCCCGATATGAAGATTCCTGTCTTCTAGCCTGATTTTCTGGATAAGCCCCACAAACTCTTGTCCATCAAAGATTGAAAAGATTCCTTCCAAATCTTGCAAGACTTGAATGGTCAAGGGAAAAGGAATCATTGGTCCCATCCATTGTTCTTGAAAGGATTTGCCAAGGGAGTTAGACCATTGGCATACGAGTTGAGCACTTTCTGGGCTCACATTTTCTTCAAAACGAATTGTCATCTTGACCTCACCATCTTATCTATGTTTCTTTATTATACTACTTCTCCTATTTTTTACGAATAGATAAGTATGATTGATCTTTATTTTTTTCTTGTCGGGAGCATTCTCGCTTCTTTCTTGGGTTTGGTCATTGACCGTTTTCCAGAGCAGTCTATTATCTTTCCTTCTAGCCACTGCGATTCCTGTCAAACTCGCTTGCGTCCGCTAGATTTGATTCCTATCCTTTCGCAGGTGGTTAATCGTTTTCGCTGTCGCTACTGCAAGATTCGCTATCCATTCTGGTATGCCCTCTTTGAACTAGGCTTAGGACTCCTCTTTCTAGCTTGGTCTTGGGGGTGGATTTCCTTGGGTCAAGTCATCCTAATCACTGCTGGTTTGACCTTGGGCATCTACGACTTTCGCCATCAGGAATATCCCTTACTAGTCTGGCTGACGTTCCATCTAATCCTCATGGCTTTCTGTGGTTGGAGTCTGATTATGCTCTTCTTCCTTGTTCTAGGAATCATAGCCCATTTTATCGATATTCGCATGGGCGCAGGGGATTTTCTCTTTCTGGCTTCTTGTGCTCTCGTCTTTAGCGCGACCGAATTACTCATCTTGATCCAGTTTGCTTCTGCGGCAGGGATTTTAGCCTTTCTTTCGCAAAAGAAAAAGGAAAGACTTCCTTTTGTGCCTTTCCTCTTACTTGCTACTTGTGTGATTATTTTTGGTAAGCTACTGCTTGTTTGATAAAGTCCTCAATCGGCTCTCCTTGGTGGAGAGCTTTTACAATTTTCGAACCGACGATAACGCCATCTGACACCGCATTGAAGCGTTCCACATCATCCTGACTAGATACGCCAAAACCTGTCAAAACTGGGATATCGGCCACTTGATGCAATTGTGCCAAGTGCTTGTCCAAGTCTGCACGGTAATTGCCTGATTTTCCTGTCACCCCATTGATGGCAACGGCATAGACAAAGCCTTCCGCTCCCTTGATCAACTCTTTCTGACGCTCAATCCCTGTCGTCAAACTAACTAGGGGAATTAAAGCGATATCTGTGTCTGCCAAAAAAGGCTCCACAAAGTTGGCATGTTCATGAGGCAGGTCTGGGATAATCAATCCCTTAACGGCTGTATCTGTCAGATCTTTGACAAATTTCTCCACACCGTACTGAAAGAGGGGGTTAAAGTAGGTCATGATGACAAGTGGCACCTCAGTCTGAATGGTTTTCAAGGTTTCAACCAAAGTCTGGGTAGAAGTCCCGCGAGCTAGACTGCGCAAGCCTGCTTCTTCGATCACAGGTCCATCTGCAACTGGGTCTGAAAAGGGAATGCCCACTTCGATGGCAGAAACACCCAAATCTTCTAAAAAGTGGATTGTTTCTCCTAGACCATCCAAACCTTTCTCGTGGTCTCCAGCCATGATATAGGGAACGAAAATTCCTTTTCCAGCTGCTTTGATAGCATTCAATTTTTCTGTTAGAGTCTTAGGCATGACCTTCTCCCTTCTTTGCTGCATCAGCTTCCAAGCGGTCTTTGACTTGAACTACATCCTTGTCCCCACGACCAGATAGGCAGACAATCATGGACCTGTCTGGTCCGAGTTCTTTGGCCAATTTCACTGCAAAAGCGATAGCATGGCTAGATTCCAAGGCTGGGATAATCCCTTCCACACGAGACAAGAGTTGGAATCCTTCCAAGGCTTCCTCGTCTGTCACAGGGACATAACTGGCACGTTTGATATCGTGATAGTGAGAATGTTCTGGACCGATACCAGGATAGTCCAAACCTGCTGAGATAGAGAAGGCTTCAAGAATTTGACCATGAGCATCTTGGAGAACATCCATGAGGGAACCGTGAAGGACACCTGGACGACCCTTGGTCAAGGTAGCTGCGTGGTACTCTGTGTCCACACCAAGTCCTGCTGCTTCAGCCCCATACATAGCTACTGACTCATCTTCCACAAATGGATGGAAGAGTCCAATAGCATTAGAACCACCACCAACACAGGCTACTAGGGCATCTGGTAGATTTTCACCTGTCAAGTCGCGGTACTGTTGTTTGGCTTCTCGACCAATGACACTTTGGAAGTCACGAACGATTTCTGGGAAAGGATGTGGTCCCAAGGCAGAACCAAGGATATAGTGGGTATCATCGATGTTAGCTACCCATGAACGAAGGGCTGCATTAACTGCATCCTTGAGCACGCGCGAACCATCTGTCACGGCCTCAACCTTAGCTCCCAAAAGCTCCATACGGAAGACATTAAGGGCTTGGCGTTTGACATCTTCCTCACCCATGTAGATGGTACATTCCATGTTGAAGAGGGCTGCAGCTGTTGCAGTTGCCACACCGTGCTGACCAGCACCTGTCTCAGCAATAATTTTCTTTTTACCCATACGTTTAGCCAGAAGAACTTGTCCTAAGGCATTGTTAATCTTGTGGGCACCTGTGTGGTTGAGGTCTTCCCGTTTGAGGTAAATCTTGGCTCCACCGATATGCTGGGTCAGGTTTTTTGCATAGTAAAGAGGCGTTTCACGTCCTACGTACTGGCGCAAAAGTTGGTTCAATTCCTCTTGGAAGCTTGGGTCTGCCTGACTTTCACGATAAGCTTTTTCCAACTCCAAAACTGCTGTCATCAATGTTTCTGGGACGAAACGTCCGCCGAATTTTCCGTAAAATCCATCTTTATTTGGTTCTTGATATGCCATGCTTTACACTCTCTATAAATCTTCTAATCTTTTCATGATCTTTTTGTCCATCTGTCTCCACTCCGCTTGATACATCTACTGCATAGGGAGTAAAGTGTTGAATTGCTTTTACTACATTATCTTCATTAAGCCCACCTGCGATAAAGAAGGGCTGAGCTAGTCCTGTCGTATCCAGTTGGCCCCAGTCAAAGATCTGGCCACTCCCAGCAACAGGGGCATCAAAGAGTAGATAATCTGCCTGAGAATTTGGCACATGACCATTTCTATCCACTTGCACCGCCTGAATGCTGGCACAAGGCAAATCCTCAAACAAATCATCTGCCACCTGACCATGAACTTGAATCAAGTCCAAGCCAACTTTGTCAATCGCTTTTAGCAGTTGAGCTCGACTTGGTGAAACAAATACACCAACCTTTTTAACGTTGACAGGAATGAGCTTTGCCAGCTCAGCAGCCTGTTCCAAGGTCACCTGCCTTTTACTAGGTGCGAAGACAAAACCGATGTAGTCTGCCCCTGCTGACACGGCTGTTTTCACCGCTTCTTTGGTCGATAGCCCACAAATCTTAACCTTTGTCAATCTGTAACTCCTTGATTCTCTGGGCCACATCTTCCGCCTGCATGAGAGCTGTTCCCACCAAAATTCCGTTAAAGTATGGTGCTACTCGTTTTGCATCCTGCCCTGTGAAAATAGCAGATTCAGAAATGTAATAGCGACCTTCCTTAAAGTACTGGGCCAAGTCTACACTGGTCTGCAAGTCGACTTCAAAGGTGGTCAAGTTGCGGTTATTAACCCCAATAATCTCAGCACCCAGTCTGTGGGCTACCTCTAGTTCAGCTAGATTGTGAGTTTCCACCAAGACTTCCAGACCAAGCTCTGTCGCGTAGTCATACAGTTCCTTGAGGCGTTCTTCTGACAAGGCAGCCACGATGAGCAAGATAACTGTCGCGCCGGCATTGCGAGCGCGGATGATTTGTTTTTCATCGATGATAAAGTCCTTGTTGAGCGTCGGAATCTCTACTTGACTGGAAATCTCCCGTAGATAATCCAAATGCCCTTTAAAGAAAATCTCATCTGTCAAAACCGAAATCATCACTGCTCCGTTCGCTTCATAAGTCTGGGCCTGTTGCACAATATCCACATCGAGATTGATATCTCCCAGACTAGGGCTAGCCTTCTTGACTTCAGCGATTACCTGTAAACGATCTTGGTGATTCTTCAAAAATTCAGCTAGGCGATAGGTCTGGCGTAGGGGCTGGACTTCCTCCAGCTCCATCTGCTCGACCTCATGAGCCTTCTGCTCCAAAATTCGTGCTAAAAATTCCTGACTCATTTTTGATACTCCTGTAACAGTCTGAGTTTTTCTAGGGCCTTACCACTAGCAATCACTTGACGGGCCAAGGCAACTCCTTCCTTGATACTAGCTACCTTACCATTGGCATAGAAACCAAGACCAGCATTCAAGACTGTCGTTTCCAAGAATGGACTTGGTTCGTTTTGAAGAACGCTAAGCAAAATCTCTGCATTTTCCTGAGCATTCCCTCCACGGATATCTTCGATAGCGTAGCGTTCCATCCCCAAATCTTCTGGAGTAAAGCTTGACAAGGTGATTTTGCCATTCTCAAGAAGGGCAATGCTGGTAGCTCCATTCAAACCAGCTTCATCCAAGCCTTCTGGTCCAGCAACCACGATGGCACGTTTGCGACCCATATTTTTCAAAACCTGAGCGGTACTTTCTAGCAGTTCTGGACGACTAATACCAAGAAGCTGTGTTTCCAAGGCCATTGGGTGAATCAGTGGACCAGTCAAGTTCATAATCGTTGGAATTCCCAATTCCAAACGAGCTGGCATGATGTATTTCATAGCTGGGTGCATATTTTTAGCAAAGAGAAAGACGATTCCAGTTTTATCAAAGACCTTACCTAGTTCAGCTGGTTTAAGGTCAAGATTGATGCCCAATGCTTGAAGGACGTCTGCAGAACCCGATTTAGAAGAAATCGAACGGTTACCGTGTTTAGCCATATGAATGCCGCCACCAGCCAAGACAAAGGCTGCAGTTGTGGAAATGTTAAAGCTGAAAGACTTGTCACCACCTGTACCACAGTTGTCCATAGCATCATGGATTTCAGTTGGAATGTGTTGGGCATGGCCTCTCATGACTTGTGCAATGGCTGTGCGTTCTTCAGGTGTTTCCCCCTTCATCTTAAGGGCCAAGAGAAGAGAAGCAATCTGCGCTTCGGTTACACGCCCAGTTACGATACGCTCAATGACATCCGTCATTTCCACACCTGATAAATGTTCAAATTTTGCTAGTTTTTCAATAATCTCTTTCATCCTAGTTTCCTCACTTTACAACCTTCTCGATAAAATTCCGAATAGAAGACAAGCCATCTGGCGTTCCGATGCTTTCTGGATGGTACTGGAAGCCATAAATCGGCAGGCTTTTGTGTTGAATTCCCATAATAGCTTGGTCATCAGTCGAACGAGCTGTCACTTCAAAGTCTTCAGGCATTTCTTCAATCAAAATACTGTGATAACGCATGACTGGACGACCATCCTCAATGCCTTGATAGAGAACAGATGGCGCTTCAAAGTTGATATGGCTCTGTTTCCCATGCATGACTTTTGGAGCCAAACCTAGCTTGCCACCAAAGACTTCTGCGATGGCTTGATGACCCAAACAAATCCCTAGAATTGGCTTCTTGCCTGCAAAGTCACGAATCATGTCTTCCATCTTTCCGGCATCAATTGGCCAACCAGGACCCGGAGAAAAGACTAGACCATCTGCTTTTTCAGCTTCTTCATACAGCTTGGGATCATCATTTCTCAAGACCTGCACCTCTGCAAAATTTCCAATGTATTGCGCCAAGTTATAGGTAAAAGAATCATAGTTGTCAATCAATAAAATCATGGTCTTTGTTCTCCAATTCTAGTCATAGATTTAGCCTTGTTAATGGTTTCTTGGTATTCGTTTTGGGCAATAGAGTCATAGACAATCCCTGCCCCAGCCTGAACATAGGCTGTTTGATTTTTGAGAATCATGGTTCGGATGGCGATAGCGAAATCCATATCACCCGTCGCAGATAAGTAGCCGATTGCTCCTGCGTATACGCCTCGTTTTTCCGTCTCCAGTTCATAGATCCGTCTCATGGCCCGAATCTTTGGTGCTCCTGACACTGTTCCAGCTGGAAGTGTAGCTTTCAAGGCATCCATGGCAGTGAGGCCTGGAAGCAAACGTCCCTTGACCACGCTGGTCAAATGCATGACATAGCGGAAGAGCTCCACTTCCATATACTTGGTGACTTGAACACTGGCCGTTTCAGAGATGCGACCAATATCATTGCGTCCCAAATCTACTAACATCCGATGTTCTGCTGTTTCCTTCTCATCAGAAAGCAGGTCTGTCGCCAAGGCCTTATCCTCTTCATCCGTAGCTCCTCTTGGTCGCGTTCCCGCAATCGGATTAGTTGTCACAATGCCATTTTTGACAGAAACCAAACTTTCAGGACTAGCACCGATGATTTGATAATCCCCAAAATCATAGAAATAGAGGTAATTAGATGGATTGGTCACGCGGAGATTTCTGTAGAAGTCAAATGGATTTCCAGTAACTTCTGCTGAGAAACGCTGGCTGAGCACGCATTGGAACATATCACCATTACGAATCAAGTCACGAGAAGTTTCCACCATTTCCTCAAACTTCTGAGGAGCGATATGCGGTTTGAAGTTCAACGGAGATAGATCCAAATCTTCAAATTCATTTGGAGCAGGAATGCGTAATTCCTCAAGCACTTGGTTCAAGGCTTTTTCCAAATCTTCTTGACTGCGATCGCTATAAAGAGCATCCTCTATGACATGAATTTTTTCTTTCTTGTGGTCAAAGACCATATAACTCTCATAGACAAAGAAATGCATGTCTGGCGTTCCAATGGTATCCTCAGGGATTTGGCCAATTTCTTCATAAAGAGAAATCATATCGTAACCGACAAAGCCAATAGCTCCCCCACCAAAAGGGAGATCTGAATGGTGTTGGCTCTTATGAGTCACTTCATAAAGGAAATCCAAAGGATCCCGATCAATCACTTGACCATTTTGATAAAGGACTCCATTTTCAAACTGAATCTCAAAAACAGGATTATAGGCTAGGATAGAAAAACGAGCGGTTTCCTTGTCTCTCGGAATACTCTCTAGGATAACCTTGTGTTGCCCTTTTAAGCGCATATAAGCCAAGATTGGTGATAAGACATCTCCATGAATGATTCGTTCCATTGTAATTTCCCTTTCAGTTCTACTTCTAGTCCGTGGTGATTGTATGAAAAATCCCCACGCAAAATAACTTGCGTGAGGACGAAATTCGCGGTGCCACCTCAATTATAGGATTTCTCCTATCTCTCATTCCTGTCTCAGAAAGCTCCTGTAACAGGCTGTGCGATAAAGGGCACTCCCTTGAGAATTATGTTTTCTTCTCTTGTTTCAGATGGACCCAACCTTACAGCTTTCTCTGCTTGTTTCCAGCAACCACAAGCTCTCTGTGAAAGAAAGGACTGTAATTTTTCCATCTTTTATTTTTTAGCTTCTAGGTAGTCTGCAATGGCAGCTACGTCCTTGTCTCCACGACCAGAGACATTGATGATGATAATGTCATCTTTACTTAGTTTTGGTGCACGTTTGACTGCTTCTGCGATAGCGTGCGAACTTTCAATCGCTGGGATAATCCCTTCTGTCTTACTAAGAAGGAGCAAGGCTTGAACAGCTTCTTCATCTGTCGCTGCTACGTATTCTACGCGGCCAGAATCTTTGAAGTAGGCGTGTTCTGGGCCAACCCCTGGATAGTCCAAACCAGCTGAGATAGAGTAAACTGGCGCCAGCTCTCCGTCTTCCTTAAAGACTGCATAGGTCTTCATACCATCGACAATTCCGACACTACCCTTTGTCATAGTGGCTGCATGCTTGTCTGTGTCAAGTCCGTGACCGGCAGCTTCGACCCCAACCAATTTGACTTCTTCATCAGCCACATACTGCGAAAAAGCACCGATGGCATTCGAACCACCACCTACACAGGCAATGACGTAGTCTGGTAAACGACCTTCTTTTTCTAAGATTTGACGGCGAGATTCTTCACTGATGACCTTTTGGAATTCATGAACAATGGTAGGATAAGGATGAGGTCCTACAGCAGATCCCAAAACGTAGAAGGCTTCAAGGTCATTCATCCATGCTCCAAAGGCTGCATCAACCGCATCCTTAAGAGTTCGTGTCCCCGTTTCAACTGCGTGAACAGTCGCTCCCATCATCTCCATGCGGAAGACATTGAGTCGTTGACGCTCCACATCTTCTGCACCCATGTAGACATCACAAGCCATACCAAACTTGGCTGCAGCAGCTGCTGTCGCAACACCGTGCTGACCAGCTCCTGTTTCTGCGATCACTCGTTTTTTGCCCATACGTTTGGCAAGAAGGATTTGACCTAGAACATTGTTGAGCTTGTGAGAACCAAGGTGGTTAAGATCTTCGCGCTTGAGATAAATCTTAGCTCCACCTAGGTGCTCTGTCAAACTTTCCGCAAAATAAAGCGGTGTTTCGCGACCAGAATAATCCTTCAAGTAATGGCGAAATTCTGCCAAAAACTCTGGATCATCCTTGTACTTGTCAAATGTCACTTCCAACTCATCCAACAAAGCTTGAATCGGCTCCGGTACAAAACTACCACCAAATTGTCCAAAATAACCTTTAGTTGTCATAAAATTTTTCCTCTTTCCATATTAATTCGGCTTTTTGTTTGCTTTTAGTAGTAGGCAAGGAGCTGCAGATAGAACTCAAGTTCATCAAAGCGACTTAACGCCCTAATAAAAGATAAACAAAATGACCGAAAGAAAAAAGCCCACACACAGAATCTACTTCCATGTGAGGGCGTTGGTAACGCGGTGCCACCTCAATTATAAAGGGACTATTCCCCTTTACATCTCTGCCTTGTCTAACAACAAGTTGCACTGTAAGGTGTGCGCACCGAATTTTCATTGTTTCAAATTCATTTTTAAAATCAGCCCACTTTCACTACTTCCAACCACCTGTTCACAATCACCACAGGCTCCCTGAAGATCAAAAATAGTTACTTTTCTGATTTGTTGAGAATATTATATGCTATTGTCCGCTTTTTGTCAAGATTTTTTATTATTTTTTTCCAGAACCGAGGATTTCTTCAGAAATTCTCACCAAAGTCTGAACGATGTAATCAACTTCTTCATCGCTTAATTTTGTATGAAGAGGAAGCGTAATTTCATTTTCAAAGAAGGCATAGGCTCTTGGATAATCTGCCATATCGAAACCAAGATTCTTATAGGCTGTCAGGAGAGGAAGCGGTTTATAGTGTACATTACTTGCAATTCCTGCTTTGGCCAATTCTTGGATGATGTGGTTGCGTTCTTCTAAACTTGCTCCTTCTACATGGGTGATGTAGAGGTGGCGTGAAGATTCGACACTATCAGTCTTGTGTGCCAATGGACGGATGCGAGAACCTGCAAAACCACGATCATAGTGGTCCACGATGTCCTTACGACGTTCTAGCAAAGCTGGGTAACGGTCCAATTGTACCAAACCAATCGAAGCCATGATATCGGTCATATTGCACTTGTAGGCTGGTGTGACGATATCGTACTCCCATGAACCCAATTGCATCTTGGCAAGAGCATCCTTTGTTTGACCGTGAAGGGAAAGGATTTGGAACTCCTTGTACATCTCTTCGTCATCAATCGCTGGATTGGCTTTCCAAGTCGCACTTCCTCCCTCAGCCGTTGTAAAGTTCTTAACGGCGTGGAATGAGAAGGAAGTAAAGTCAGCGATAGATCCAGCTGGTTGTCCTTTATAAGTAGATCCCAAAGCATGGGCACTATCTGAGACAATTACGATACGGTTAAAGGCCTTTTGCCACTTGCTAGCAGCTGTAAAGAGGTCACGTTTCTTCTCCACGACTTGGAACAAACGGTCATAGTCGCAAACAATCCCTGCAAGCTCTACTGGAATAATCACCTTAGTTTTCTCAGTAATAGCTTGCTCAAGCAAGTCATAGTCCATTTCAAAAGTATCTGCTTGAATATCCACCATGACAGGTGTCGCTCCTACGTGTGTGATGACACTACATGAAGCTGTATAGGTCATAGCTGGAACGATGACTTCATCACCTGGTCCCACTTCCAAAACACGTAAAATCAACTCAAGGGCAGCAGTCGCAGAGTTGAGGCAGACAGTCTTAGGTGTCTGTGTGTATTGAGACAAGCGACGCTCCAGTTCTTTTGTCTTCGGACCTGTTGTGATCCAACCAGAACGCAGGGTATCTGCTACTTCAGCAATTTCAGCTTCAGTGATATCGGGCGGTGAAAATGGAATATTGTAATTTGGCATTGATTTGCTCCTTTTATCTGTACTCATTTTCTCATGACTACTTTATTTTAGCACTTCAAACACGGTTTGAAACATGATTTTGATGTCTCCAAGGAAACTAAACTCTCGGAGATAGGCGAGGTTATAGCGCATCTTCTCAGGAAGGACGTGCTCTACATAGGCCTGATCAACCGTTAGGCCTTTCTCCGTCATTTGACTGATGATGGTGTCTTCATCCTTGTAGTTGATGCTGGCTGGAGAGGTGATTCCTGCTGGCAAGAGCAAGGTCGCCATCATTTCAGGGCTATACTGCTCGGTGTAACGTGGTACTTCAGGTCGTGTACCGACAAAGGACATCTCGCCTTTAAGGACATTGACTAGCTGAGGCAGTTCATCCAAGCGCACACGACGAATGAAATTCCCAACCTTGGTAATGCGACTATCGTTAGCAGAAGTCACCAGACTTCCTTTTTTATCCGCATCCGTTACCATAGTACGGAACTTCCAAATCTTGAACGGACGGTTGTACTGGGTCACGCGCTCTTGCTTGTAAATGACTGGTCCCTTGCTATCCAACTTGATCCAAATGCTCAAGATAAGAAAGATGGGAGAAGTCAAAACTAGCAAAAACAGGGCCAGAACCCAATCCAGGAAACGCTTGAAAATCAGCGAACCCTTCCTTTTAGAGACAAGCTGGTAATAAGACTCAACCTCGCTTGATTGCATTTCCACGGGCAAGTCTTCCCATTTCAGCATGCTGTTTCTCCTTTGTTTTTATTATACTATTTGTCAACATTTTTCATTATACCACAAAATGGAAAAGGCGGTGCAAGAAATCTGTAATTTGAAGGATTTCCTTCTGATGTTCAATGAAAATCAAAGTACAGCTTTGAGGTTGCAGATAAAGCTGACATGGTTTGAAGAGATTTCCAAAGAGTATTAGGACATAGCTCCAGCCTGCAAGCTATACATCTTGTGATAGGTTCCTCCCAAGGCCAAGAGTTCCTCATGGGTTCCACTCTCGATGATACGCCCCTTGTCCAAGACGTAGATGCAGTTGGCGTCTTGGATGGTCGAAAGGCGATGAGCAATAGCAATGGTCGTCCGACCCTGTCTCATCTTAGCTAGGGAATCTTGAACCAAACTCTCTGTTTCAGAGTCAATATTGGCTGTCGCTTCATCCAAAATCAGGATTTTAGGCTGACTGGCGACTGTTCTAGCAAAGGCAAGAAGCTGGCGCTGGCCAGTAGAAAAGCTCGAACCACGCTCGGAAACGGGGGTATCATAACCCTGCGGAAGGTCCTGAATAAAGGAATCTGCATCCACAAAGGCAGCCGCAGCCTGGACCTCTTCATCACTAATGTCTTGGTACATGGCGATATTGGACTTGATAGTCCCGTGATAGAGGAAGGGATCCTGTAAGACCAAACCGATATTCTTTCTCAACTCTTCCTGACTGTAGTTCCTGATATCCACACCATCCAAGAGAACGCGGCCTGACTGAAATTCATAAAAGCGCATGAGGACATTGATAATGGAAGATTTCCCCGAACCTGTATGCCCTACAAAGGCAATGGTTTCACCCTTCTTAACTGAAAAGGAAATATCATCTAGAATCTGGTGTTTTCCATCATATGAGAAACACACGTGCTCAAACCGAATATTACCTTCTGTAATCTTTGCTTGGCTATCCTTTTGAAGGGGTTCATAGGTCCTCTCGTCAATCAAGGCAAAGACACGTCCAGCTGAGACCATAGAAGTTTGAAGGGTTGAAAAGTTTTGCGTCACCTCAATCAAGGGGTCAAAGAGCCGATTGATGTACTGGATAAAAGCATACATGGTTCCTGCTGTTATTCCCAGATAAAGCCCGCGGTAACCAAAGTAGGCCATCAAGACTGCATATCCTAGGAGTTTCAGCAAACTCATGGCAGGTCTCAAAAAGAGGGCATCCAAGGCCACAGAACGGTTGGCATAGACCAAGTGTTCTTGGTTGATTTCATCAAATTCTGCTTGCAGGCGATTCTCTTGGTTGAAGGCCTGGATAATCCTGATTCCCTCGATATTCTCTGCCAGCTTACTATTGATATCTGACAAGAGACTTCTGGTTTTTTCGATGATTTTCACTGACTTTTTCCGATAGAGATTGACTAAAAGGAAAATCAAGGGTAGAAAGAGCAAAACTAAAGCTGTCAAACGAAAATCCAGCACCAACATGGTATACAGAGTTGTCAGAAAGATGAAAACTGCTGAAATAAAGCTGGATAAAATTCCCGAAAACATATCACTGATGGTCTCAGTATCATTGGTCAAACGAGAGACGATGGAACCTGCTGGCGTCTTGTCAAAATAAGACATGCCCAGTTTCTCCATATTGGCAAAGGCATCGTGACGAATATCTCTGACAATACTGTAGGACACCCGCGCAAAGAGAAGATTGCCGACATACTGGACCAGAGTTTGCAGGATATAGAGGCCATAGTAGGCCAATAAAACTGTAATAGCAAGATGGTTTAGGTTGCTGAGGTACTGGTCGATAAAGTGGGAAGCCACAAGGGGAATGACACTTTTAATGATTGTAGTCACGAGGAGAAAACTGAGTGCCAAAAAGGTCAGGAGGCCATAGGGCTTGAGATAAGACATCAAGCGCTTCAATACAGCCAATTGTTCTTGCTTATTCTGCATCTTCTTCTCCTTTCATTTCCAACTGCTGAGACTGGTAGGTTTGGGCATACCAGCCATCCAAAGCTAGCAAGTCTTCGTGCCTGCCTCGTTCGATAATTTGACCATTTTGCAGGACTAAAATCAAATCTGCATGGACAACTGCACTGAGGCGATGAGCCGTAATAATGGTTGTTTTGTCCTTTCGCGTCTCCTTGAGTTTGTCGATAATCGCATACTCCGTCTTGGCATCCACGGCCGACAAAGAATCATCTAAAATCAAGATATCAGGGTCTAAAATCATCGCCCGACTCATGGCCAGACGCTGCTTTTGACCACCAGAAAGACTGACTCCCTTTTCACCGATAATGGTCTCAAATCCCTGGGGCATGGCTACAATGTCTTGATAAACTTGAGCTAGCTTAGTCGCTTCCTCAACCGCTGAAAGGGGCAAGTTAGGATTGCCAAAGCGGATATTATCTAAAATCGAAGTCGCAAAGAGAAACTGATCTTGAGGGACATAGCCCATGAGACCACGAAGGTCTGTCAGACGATAATCACGAATATCGTGATCGTTTAGATAAATAGCTCCCTTATCCACATCGTATTCACGCAAGAGGAGCTTAATCAAGGACGTTTTCCCAGAGCCTGTCTGTCCGACCAAGCCTAGGGTTTGTCCTTTTTCTAAACTAAAGTGAATATCCGTCAGTGTCTCCTCATTTTCAAAGGCAAAGCTGTCAATAGCGTACTCCAAACGTCCATTTTCAATACCGTCCAGAGGAAACTCAGGGTCTTTTACAGGTGATTCCTGAGATAAAAGTTCCTCAATCCGTTGGTAAGAAACCTTGCCTCGCTGAGTGATATTAAAGAGGAAACCAATGGCCATAAGAGGCCAGACCAGCATATCCAAGTAGCTGATAAAGGTGACCAGATTCCCAACCGTAATCTGTCCCTCCTGAACCATCAAGGAACCGACCAAAAGGGTTAAAACATAGGATGAACCAACAAACAAGAGAACCATAGGGTCAAAGAGACTATCGTATTTCATGGTTTGGAGGTTCTTTTGGAAGGTCAATTCATTTACTGCCTGAAAGGACTTCAACTCGTCCGCCTGATAACCGAAAGATTTGGTCACTTTGATACCCGATACAGACTCCTGCACCTTGTTATTGAGTTCGGAAAATGCCGCCTGTGACTCGCCAAAGGCCTTGTGGGTCTTTCTCCCTAGACGACTGGTCGCATAGGCCATGAAAGGCAAGGGAAGAATGGCAACCAGAGTCATCTGCCAAGAAATGCTAAAAAGCATGGTCAGCAAAGTCACCAGCGCCGTGATGGAAGCATCCACTGCTGACATGACTCCTCCACCTGCGAGACGAGTTAGGGCATTGATATCATTGGTGGCGTGTGCCATCAGGTCTCCCGTTCGATAGGTCTGATAAAAGGCTGGCGACATTTTTGTGAAATGCTCAAACAATCGAGAGCGCATAATCTGCCCCAGACGGTAGGAAGTTCCAAGGATATACATGCGCCAAACATATCGCAGATAGTACATCCCAAAGGCTGCCAGCAGCAGATAAAATAGATTAAGAAGGAGGTCCTGATGGGTTAATTGCCCCGATGTAATGGCATCAATCACCCGCCCCATAACCATGGGAGGAATGAGATTGAGGACGGAAACCAAGACCAAGGCCATAATCCCGACTAGATAACGGCGTTTTTCTAACCTGAAAAACCACCAAAGTTTTTGAATAATGGACATAACATCCCTTTCTGATTGCAAATAGAAACCTGAGGCCAAGACCCCAGGTTTTTCTTATTCATAGGTTACGACTGTGACCGCACCCTTGTCATACTCAGCGATAAAGATATTGGCTACATTGTCATGCCCTTGCTTGCTGAGGTTATCAAGCAACCACTCTTCGTTACGACCAATCGACTCCAAAACATCGACTTGTATCACACCGTCAGTCACAACTGGATACTTAGGATTTTCATCCCCCATTTGGACCACGATGAGTTGGCCATTTTGCTCCTGCACAGCGCATTTGACCTGTTTCATCTGGAAAATCCCTTGGCTACGAAGTTTGAGAGCAACTTCTGCTGCAGACAAACCAACTGAACGACAGGCTTCTGGGTCAATCTGCCCATTTTTGATAAGGAGAGTTGGTTTTCCATCAATCAAGCGTTTGACAAAACGAACATTGTTATTGAGCCACTTGAGGGTCAAGACCAAAATCGTCCACATCATCAAAATCACTGCGTACTGCAGAATGCTAATAGAACTATTGTAAATCACCCCACCGATAATACCACCGAGAACATAGTTCTGAATTTGGTCTGTCGCAGAGTTAGGCGCCAGATTTCCCTTTCCTGTCACATTGATAACAAAAACAAGCGAGAAAAGACCCAAGGCCAGTTTGATTAAAATTTCCATATAATTGAGTGTCATTTATTTACCTCCACCAATTCAATAGCGTCTGTTTGATGCAATTCTAATTTCTCTAAAAGATACTTGTCTGGTTGGCTCCCGTTCATGGCGCGGTAGAAATTTGGACCTACCTTGACAAGCGCTCCATCAGTGGCTGCAGAAGTATTGACATAAACTTCTGATTTATCCACTCCCAAGTCTTTGGAAACAACCTCTATGAAATGAAGTGAAGTTTGAAATTGGTTGTTAGAGGCTTGATTGGTCTGGTATTTTGAGATTGTCACCAAAAGCATGGCCACCAAGGTCAAGGCCAAAATCATGACCAATTCCCGAAACTTAGTCCCCTTTTTATCTCGATAGGCTTTAAAAGCAAAAAATCCTGTGATAGCTAGGAGCACAATCCCAAAGCCAATCATGATGCCATTTTGCTGACTGATTTGGCTAAGTACATAGTCATATGAGTAAAATTTCATTTATTTTCACTCCCTTTCATAAAATCATTCTTAATTATAAACGAAAGAGAGTGATTTTTCAAGCCATACGTTGGGGAAATGGACCTTTTTTTGGTATAATAAAATCTATAATCTGAATGAAAAAGGTAACTTTATGAAACTCATCTCATGGAATATTGATTCCCTCAATGCTGCCCTAACTAGTGACTCAACTCGTGCCAAATTGTCCCAAGAAGTACTACAAACCTTGGTCGCTGAAAATGCTGATATCATCGCTATCCAGGAAACCAAGCTTTCTGCAAAAGGGCCTACAAAGAAACACTTGGAAATTTTAGAAGAACTCTTCCCAGGTTATGAAAACGCTTGGCGTTCCTCTCAAGAACCTGCTCGCAAAGGCTACGCTGGAACCATGTTCCTCTATAAGAAAGAACTCACACCAACGATTAGCTTCCCAGAAATCGGTGCTCCTTCTACCATGGACTTGGAAGGCCGCATCATCACCTTGGAATTTGATACATTTTTCGTAACCCAAGTATACACACCAAACGCTGGTGATGGGCTCAAACGCTTGGAAGAACGCCAAGTCTGGGATGTTAAATACGCTGAGTATTTGGCGCAACTAGACAAAGAAAAACCAGTACTTGCGACCGGAGACTACAACGTAGCCCACAAGGAAATCGACCTTGCAAATCCTGCCAGCAACCGCCGTTCACCTGGATTTACAGACGAGGAACGTGCTGGGTTTACCAACCTCTTAGCAACTGGATTTACCGATACCTTCCGCCACATTCACGGTGATGTCCCAGAGCGCTATACTTGGTGGGCACAACGCAGCAAGACTTCTAAAATCAACAATACAGGATGGAGAATAGACTACTGGCTTACCAGCAATCGCGTGGCTGACAAGGTGACTAAGTCTGACATGATTGACTCAGGTGCGCGTCAAGACCATACGCCGATTGTATTAGAAATTGAACTCTAAGGAGAAAGCTAATGGACTATCAAGCTGTCATTCCTGAATTTGTAGTATCTGACCTCGAAAAGTCACGCCACTTCTACTGCGACTTGCTGGGATTTTCTGTCGAATACGAGCGTCCAGAGGAGAAATTTCTCTTCCTCTCGCTTGAAGACTGCCAACTTATGCTAGAAGAAGGCAGCACAGAAGAATTAGCCCAACTAACCTATCCTTTCGGGCGCGGTGTCAATATTTCCTTTGGCATTGAAGATGTCCCTCAGCTCCACCAAAAACTGCTGGAAGCTGACTATCCTATTTATCGTCCTTTGACTAAGAGAACATTTCGTGTTGGGGATCACTACATCTATCCTCACGAATTTGCAGTCTTGGATCCTGATGGTTATTTTTTAAGATTTAGCGAATAGAAGAATAGAAGAATAAAAGGCTACAATACTTTCTAGTGTTGCAGCCTTTTATTCGTTCGCTTTTATGATCTATTTGCTAACAAAATATTTGATTTATAAAGCTAATTGGTGTAAAATAAAAACATTGGCAGTAGCCTGTTTAAAATTGAATATCATTTTACTTGTTTATGTCGTGAATTGGCACGACGTTTCTACAAGGTGCCGGAACACCTAACAATGAGTATGTCAGCTGAAGGTATGGTTTTGGCCATACCTATTTTGGGGACTTACTTAGGGGGGATTAAGTAGGTCCTTTTTGAATATTTTTGTTAAAGCACGCCTTTAAGTGTAAACTAAATATTTTTAATATTTCCCTTAATTAGTGCGGACGGGAGGTGAAATTACCCTGTGGATAATTTCAGGAATCCAGGGAATTTCATCCCTAATTTTTGACCCCCTAGCTCTTTCATTTCTAGGCTTAGGCTAAAATAGTTCCCCGAACTATTTTACTCTCAAAAATCCCGTCATAGACAATAACAAGATTATTGTCTATGATACCACTACGGCAGGAAATATTTGATAAAACTCGCTTCGCTCGTACTAGTTTTATCAAATACATAGTACTAGCAAACTGGTTCACTATAGAAACATTTAACCAACAAGTAAACTGGCTTTTAGACTTTAGGAGGTCTTATGAAATTATTAGAAGAGCGCATCCTCAAGGATGGGCATATCTTGGGTGATAACATCCTCAAGGTGGATTCCTTTTTAACCCACCAAGTTGACTTTAGCTTGATGCGAGAGATTGGTAAGGTTTTTGCGGAAAAATTTGCTTCTGCTGGTATTACCAAAGTCGTGACCATTGAAGCGTCAGGTATTGCCCCAGCCATTTTTACAGCTGAAGTCTTAAACGTTCCCATGATTTTTGCTAAAAAAGCTAAAAACATCACTATGAACGAAGGAATCTTAACTGCAGAAGTTTACTCCTTTACCAAGCAAGTGACCAGCACCGTTTCTATCGCTGGGAAATTCCTCTCACCAGAAGACAAGGTCTTGATTATCGACGATTTCCTTGCTAATGGCCAAGCTGCCAAAGGCTTGATTCAAATCATCGAACAAGCTGGTGCCACAGTCGAAGCTATCGGTATTGTGATTGAAAAATCCTTCCAAGATGGCCGTGATTTGCTTGAAAAAGCAGGCTACCCTGTTCTATCACTCGCTCGTTTGGATCGTTTTGAAAATGGTCAAGTCGTATTTAAGGAGGCAGATCTCTAATGCAAACTCAAGAAAAACATTCGCAAGCAGCCGTTCTTGGCTTGCAACACTTACTAGCTATGTACTCAGGATCCATCCTGGTTCCCATCATGATTGCAACAGCCCTTGGCTATTCAGCTGAGCAGTTGACTTACCTGATTTCCACAGATATCTTCATGTGTGGGGTGGCAACCTTCCTTCAACTCCAACTCAACAAATACTTTGGAATTGGACTCCCAGTCGTTCTCGGAGTTGCCTTTCAGTCGGTCGCTCCCTTGATTATGATTGGACAAAGCCATGGTAGTGGCGCTATGTTTGGTGCCCTTATCGCATCAGGGATTTACGTGGTTCTTGTTTCAGGCATCTTCTCAAAAGTTGCCAATCTCTTCCCATCTATCGTAACAGGATCTGTTATTACTACGATTGGTTTAACCTTGATCCCTGTCGCTATTGGAAATATGGGAAATAACGTTCCAGAGCCAACTGGTCAAAGTCTCTTGCTTGCAGCTATCACTGTTCTGATTATCCTCTTGATCAACATCTTTACCAAAGGATTTATCAAGTCTATCTCTATTTTGATTGGTCTGGTTGTTGGAACTGCCATTGCTGCTAGCATGGGCTTGGTTGATTTCTCTCCTGTTGCGGCAGCACCGCTTGTCCATGTCCCAACTCCTCTCTACTTTGGGATGCCAACCTTTGAAATCTCATCTATTGTCATGATGTGTATCATCGCAACGGTGTCTATGGTTGAGTCGACTGGTGTTTACCTGGCCTTGTCTGATATCACGAAAGATCCAATCGACAGCACGCGCCTGCGCAACGGTTATCGTGCAGAAGGTTTAGCTGTCCTTCTCGGAGGAATCTTTAACACCTTCCCTTACACAGGATTTTCACAAAACGTTGGGTTGGTTAAATTGTCAGGTATCAAGACCCGCCTGCCAATCTACTACGCAGCTGGTTTCCTAGTCCTCCTTGGACTCCTTCCTAAGTTTGGTGCCCTCGCCCAAATCATTCCAAGCCCTGTCCTTGGAGGGGCCATGCTGGTGATGTTTGGCTTTGTTTCCCTTCAAGGGATGCAAATCCTCGCCCGCGTTGACTTTGCTAACAATGAACACAACTTCCTTATCGCAGCGGTATCCATCGCTGCAGGTGTCGGACTCAACAATAGTAATCTCTTTGTCAGCATGCCGACAGCCTTCCAAATGTTCTTCTCAAATGGAATAGTCGTAGCCAGCCTACTGGCCATTGTACTCAATGCAGTATTAAACAGGAAGAAGAAATAAGAAAAAGAGGTGTGAGCCTCTTTTTTGTATATAGCTAATGAACAATCATTGTAAAAATAAATCAGCTAAAAATCCTTCTCTTAACATTTCTAAATTAAATACATTCGTAATATGGCTAAATGCTTCTGCTAGTGGTAAGTGGGCTGTTTTCCATCCTTGACCATCAGTAACCCAAACAAATTCAACATCGTCATCTGAGGTAATAACAAATTGACTTAATTCAGTAAATTCTCCAGCAACCGCTTTTAATTTACTTCCTCCTCCGCCATAGTAATTCGTTTCAATCAGCCAAACCTTATGTTTTTCTCGGGAATAAACTGCAACATCAAATCTTCTCTCAGACTTATCAACAGGTACTTTAATCCCCCACTTATCCTTAATAAATTGGGCTGTAGCTTGAGATTTCCATTCCAGTTTTTGTTCCTGAGAAATTTTTGCTACATGTCTCTCTAAAATCCCCTCCATGGTTGTTCCACTTCGGTTTTTTCGTGCATTGCTATCTAATCCAGTCTCTACTCCATAAACATAATCAACTAATGAACGATTAGCATGTTGTTGTAAAAAATTTAATAAACCAGATTGCTCAATAAATTTCATGTAATCATCTATTCTACTAGTGTCTATCGTTTTGAAATCCAATTGCTCAAAAGACATATTATCGTTTTCATCTATTGTTAAAACATCCAAAACTTTATCTCGACTTGCAATCAGACTAGGAATTGCTTTTAACAAATTGGGTTGTTTAGTGAATAAGTGTAATGCTTCTGAATAGATATCGTCTTTACCAATTAAGTAGTTTAATGTATTCAACTCTAGTTCATACTTCTTGGTCTCACGATTAACTTTCTCCCAGTTTACATAATACTCGGGAGTACGATTGGTTACTGAAAGAGTATTTAAAAATTGTTTTAATCGGTCTTCATATGAAGAAGAAATATATTTTTGTAAGTTCATTACCGACACTCCTTACACCAAGATTGATTTCTAATATTATCATTCCCCATGTTACGGTATCCAAAATCATCAATCGACTTTTCTTCACCACAATGAGGACATTTTCTCGTCACCATACCATTGTTATAGCCATCTGCATTAATTGTAACCTTTACCATTAATATATTCTCCTTTAACAATAATTTTTGTTATTATCTAATTCAATTCGGTCTTTCTCAATTTCATTTGTAAAGTACCATTCCTCTAATTCCTTCTTGTGAATAAATAGAGCCCCATTATTAAATGCATTTGATTTGACCAACCTTTTTAATTCTTTTTCGTTACCAAATAAAACTTCTACATACCTCCCAAAGCAATGCACACGTCCTTTATAATTCTTAGAACCAATAATTTTAGGGTAGTTCAATTCTTCAATAACAGCAATATAGCTAATTATATTAATTAATTCCTGAAAATTATACTTTCCTATACTATCTAATTCAAGCAATACTACTTTTAGGGAGTTGACTCCTCTCTCTATAACTTCATAATTAAAGTTATTCATTTTTGCTTCTGATATTTTACTCAATTTTCCATCATATATAAAATAATCTTTTAAAATAATATTAATACTAGTTAAAGGATGTTTTGCTATAGTTTTCAAAAATATATAAATAACGTTCTTTACTAAACTGACTTCATTTTTTGTTTCTAGGCATTTTCTTATGATTTCTTGACAAATTGTTTCAAATTTTACATCTTCATCCCGATACTGAATTAAACAGTCATATGAAGTTCTCTTCAAACGACTTTTTGTACTAGATGCTGTGGCTTTAAATCCATAATATTTTAAGATAATACCTTGCGGAGTCTCTAAAAATTTTGATTTTGGTAGTTCCTTATTTTGAATAGCTTTTGTGAAGCCCTCTTCATCTAGCTTTTGAATTAAATCAATTCCAAATTCCTTGTATGTAGCATATTCACCTGTTTGAAGCATAAGATTCTCTTTCAATTCTTTGTTTTGCAATTTTTAAATATTCTTTTTCAGCATCAATGCCTATAAATCTTCTACCTAAGCGTTTAGCAACCACTCCTGTTGTACCACTTCCCACAAACGGGTCTAAAATATAGTCTCCTTCTTTAGTAGAAGCCAAAATTATACGTTCCAATAAATATTCTGGTTTTTGTGTTGGATGCTTGCCAGCCCATTTCTCAGCTTTTTTCGTCAAGGCTCCTGTCCAAACATCTTTCATTTGCTTACCATCATTTAGCTCTTTCATCAAATCGTAATTGTAATAATGACGAGCTTTTTTATCGTTTTTTCTTGCCCATAAAATAGTTTCAGTAGAATGAGTAAAATAACGACAAGATAAGTTGGGGGCAGGGTTTGTTTTCTGCCAAGTAATATTATTTAGAATTTTAAAACCTTCTTGCTCTAATGCCATTCCAACTGAGTAAATATTATGCAGACTCCCTGAAATCCATATAGTCCCATTAGGTTTCAAAACTTCTTTTGCTAAACGTATCCATTTACGATTGAATTCGTGCTTTTCCTCAAAGGAAGAAATCTTATCCCAATCTCCTTTATCAACAGAAACAACTTGTCCCCCTGAATTAGATATTCCACCATTACTTAAAAAATATGGTGGGTCAGCAAAGATCATATCCATACTCTCTGGTTTCATTTTTGATAATAATTTAAACGTATCTGCATGAACAAGAATCATTTTGTCTTTATTATAGTATGGTTTTGTCATTAAAACACCCCCATACTTATATTCGTTAATTTTCATAATTTGTAACTATAATTTCAGAAATTTTTCCTCGACTTGAAGACTTAGCTCCATTTGTTCGTATAGCCTCTACATAATGGATATTAAAATCTCGATATAATTCCTCTACTAAATGACTCGATGAATTTGACAACATAACATAAGCACCTGCATCACTTAGTCTCCTAAATGTATCTCTTAATCTAACTTGATCATCATAAGAAAAACCTTCATGAGTGTACGATGTAAAAGCACTTGTATCAGATAATGGAATATACGGAGGATCGAAATAAATAAAATCTCCTTTTTGAACATTTAAGAGTGCATCCTCAAAATCGCCCGTTCTAATTTCTATTAGATTGTTATTTAGATAATCTGAAATAGCAAATATTAGCTCTTCATCAACAATTTTAGGATTCTTATAGCTACCGTATGGTACATTGAATTGATTTTTAGAATTCACTCGATATAAGCCATTAAAATCGACTCTTAGCATATATAGAATTCGAGCAGCTCTTTGGACATCGGACATATTGTTTATTCTATCATCACGATCAGCTGATCGTAATTGTAAGTAATAATCTTTTGAATTATTTTCCTGATGATACTTCAATAAGTCAATTAACTCCTGAGGATTATCCTTGATTTGTTGATAACAGTTGGTTAACTCAGAATTATAATCATTAATAACAGCCCTTTCAGGAGCTATATCAAAAAATAATGCCCCCCCTCCGATAAAAGGTTCATAATAATCATTATACGTTTCAGGCATAAGTTCTTTTATGATAGGTAATAATTGTCGTTTACCGCCTGTCCATTTAGTGAATGGTTGTAGAATAATTTTTTTCGTTTGTTCAATATTCATACTTAGTATTATACCACAGAAACATAACCATTAGCTTGGTATTTTACTACTCTTATAAATTTAAAATGAGTAGAATATATTTTTCCTACTCATTTATCTTTATATCCTTACCTGTCTGTCTTCTGACCGCTGGCCTGTGACAAACATGGTAAAGGTTGCCTTGCAGACATTTCTGCCTTCTTGATTGGTAACATCCACGTCCACGACACAGGTTGTGCGCCCATGATGAACACATTCTCCTTTAATGGTCAGCACATCGTCGAGTTTTCCTGCCTTGAGGTAGTTGATAGAGGACTGGAGTGTCACTCCATCAAGCCCTAGCGAGATAACCACCAAACCACTAATCTGGTCACAAAGGGTGAAGAGATAGCCACCATGGGCATTGCCATAGTAGTTGAGCGACGAGTCCACTACTTTTGTCGTCACCGCAACATGACCATCTCTCATTTTTTCTATTTTGTAATTTTCAAAGGCAGATATAGCATCAAAATGAAAATCTTTCATATTTTCCTCCTAAATTTCAAACACTATATCATACTACTACTTTTTACAAGACTAGGCAAGAATTATTCACTAGTCTGGTAAAATTCCGACCTGTTCTACAAAGCTCATAAAGGCTTCCTGTCCTTGTTCCGTCTGCTTGTAAACCCCCGCATCCTCCAAAACACGTGCAAAGATAGCACCCACAGAGTCCTTGACGATTTCAAGGGCTTTTTCTTTATCTGCTAGGTCCAGATATTGGGCTTTGAGTTGGTCTGCCCATTCCTGATGATTGTCAGCAACTATGTCACCATCTCCCACGAGGTAGCTAGCAACTTGCTCCACTTCTGCTTTCAGGCGTGGTGGCAAAATAGCCAAGCCCATGACCTCAATCAAGCCGATGTTTTCCTTCTTGATATGTTGAACATCCTTGTGGGGATGATAGATGCCATCCGGATGCTCTGCCGAAGTCTGATTGTCCCGCAAGACCAAGTCCAACTCAAACTGTCCATCACGCTTACGCGCAATCGGTGTGATAGTGTGATGCGGTCTCCCGTCTGTCTCTGCTAAAATCTGCACTGCAGGATCTGAATACTGACGCCATTCCTGTAAAATCTTGTCAGCCAAGTTGATCAAATCCTCCTTGGAATCTGAAGTCAAACGTAGCACTGACATTGGCCACTTAACAATCCCAGCCTTGACCTGCTCAAAACCAGCAAAACAGAAAGTCTTTTGCAAAGGAGCCAATTCCATAGGAAATACGTGACGGCCTCCTTGATAGTGGTCATGAGTTAGAATAGAGCCCCCCACAATTGGCAGGTCGGCATTAGAGCCTGCAAAATAGCCAGGAAACTGCTCTACAATCGCCAGCAGACGCTCAAAACTCTGACGACTAATGGCCATAGGTCGATGCTGACCGTCTAAGAAAATACAGTGCTCATTAAAATAAGCATAGGGCGAATACTGGAAGCCCCACTCCTGACCCGCCATTTCGAAACGGATAATGCGGTGATTGCTGCGAGCTGGGTGGTTGACTCGACCATGGTAGCCTTCATTCTCTAGACAAAGCTGACACTGAGGATAATTGCTAGCTTGCACCAACTTGGCTGCTGCAATCTCTTTCGGATCCTTTTCAGGCTTAGAGAGGTTGATGGTGATCTCAAGTTCTCCGTAGTCAGATGGAACACGATAAGCAATATTCTTAGAAATAGCCTTGAGCTTGATGTAGTCATTTTTCTGGCTGAGCTGGTAAAAATCCCCTATCGCCTGCTCAGGAGAGTGAGCATAGGTTGTCCAAAAGTCACGATTAACCTGACTTGGACAAGGAGTTACCAAGTCCATCAGTTCAGAACCGAGGATTTCACGCGCAGCCTGATTATCCTCAATCGTCTCTAATCGAACCGCTTCCTCGACCAGCTGGTCCTTGAGGTCAATCAATTTATCTAGATCAGTCTCAACTTCCAAAACACCTTCACCCACTCGCGCCAAAACACGATTGGTTAGGTAGATTCGATCCATTTCCTCAAATGAACTTTCAGCAATAACATGTGTTACAAATTTATCTACTAAGGTCACTATAAAGCCTCCTTTTAACTAGTCAAGGACGCGAGTGCCACCTGCAACTTCAGCGATATAGAAGCTAGGAGCATATCCAACGACTTCCTCGTAGTGCTTGCCTACAGCTTCCTTAAAGGACTCAACAGCGTCTTTTCGCACCAAGGCAATGGCACATCCGCCAAATCCTGCCCCTGTCATACGAGCACCAAGAACACCTTCCTGAGCCCAAGCTGTGTGAACAAGAGTATCCAATTCCAAGCCAGTTACTTCATAGTCATGTTCTAGAGAAACGTGAGATGCATTCATCAAGCGACCAAATGTTTCCAAATCACCTGCTTGAAGAGCTGCTTGTGCTTTGAGGGTACGTTGGTTTTCAAGCACAGCATGGCGAGCACGTTTTAAGCGATTTTCATCTTTAATCAGATAGCTGTATTGGTCAAAGGCCCACTCATCCAATTCACCCAAGGTCTGAATATCCAAGGCAACTTGCAATTCTTCGACAGCTTTTTCACACTCAGCACGGCGTTCATTGTACTTAGAGTCCGCCAGTTCACGACGTTTGTTGGTATTCATGATAACAACGACATTGTCCTTCAAATCAAGTGGCACCAAGTCGTATTCTAACGTATTGGTATCCAGGTAAATGGCCCGTTGGTCAGCTCCCATACCGATAGCAAACTGGTCCATAATACCAGAGTTGACTCCGATAAAGTTATTTTCTGTTTGTTTTCCGATTTTAACCAAATCCAAACGGTCTAGTTTTAAACCAAAGAGATGCTCTGCCACAACCCCTGTCAAAAGTTCCAAAGATGCTGATGAAGACAAGCCTGCACCATTTGGGATATTCCCATAAACATAAAAATCAAACCCTTTGTCAATCACATGTCCAGCTTCTTGCAAGAAATGAAGAACCCCTTTTGGATAGTTGGTCCAGCTGTGCTCTTTTTCAAATTTGAGGTCAGCAAGAGGCACTTCGATGATACCATTGTCCTCAAAGTTGGCTGAGTAGAAACGCAAGACTTGGTCGTCACGCTTGCGAGCCGCTCCATAGGTTCCCAAGGAAATAGCAGCTGGAAAAACGTGCCCACCGTTGTAGTCTGTGTGTTCACCAATCAAATTGATACGACCTGGTGAAAAGAAAGTTTGGTCTGCTTCTTGACCAAAAACGGCAAGAAAGTCTTTGCGAAGGGCTTCAGTAGTAAGATCTTGTGTCATATAAATTCTCCTTTGACTGTCGTTAAGTCACCTTAACGTGTAATCGTTTTCTTCTATTGTATCCAAGGGAGTTGCCAAGGTCAATCCTTTTTACTAAACTTTTACTAAACTATCAGTAAAAAGCAGAAAAATATGATATACTAACCTAAAAGGAGGAGGATTTATGGCTACCTTAAAAGACATCGCACAGCTAGCCTCTGTCTCTATCGCGACCGTATCTCGTGTCCTCAATCGCGACCAGAGTCTATCTGTTACAGAAGAAACCAGACACCGTATTTTAACTGTCGCTGAAGAGCTGGGCTACACCAAGCATCTCAAGACAGGCGAATCCCACAAGCCCAAGCAAAAGATTGCCATTATCCAATGGGTCAGCGAACAAGGGGAGTTGGACGACCTCTACTACTACCAGATTCGTCTCGGTATTGAAAAAAGAGCCCAAGAGTTGGACTATGATATCTTGCGCTATTTTAACGACCATCCTTTTACATTAAGCGAGGAAGTGATCGGCATTCTCTGCATCGGAAAGTTCAGCCGAGCTCAGATTGCTGCCTTTGAAGAATACCAAAAACCTTTAGTCTTTATAGACAGCGATACCCTCTCATTAGGTCATACCTGTATTATCACTGACTTTTACACTGCTGTGAAACAAGTTGTAGACCATTTCCTCAGCCAAGGGATGAACCGTATTGGAATTCTCACAGGCCTTGAGGAAACAACCGACCAGGAAGAAATTATCCAGGATAAGCGGCTAGAGAATTTCAAAGACATTACCCAAGCAAATGGTATCTACCATGAAGAACTGGTCTTTCAGGGGAGCTTTACTGCCCAGTCTGGCTATGACTTGATGAAGGAGGCCATTCACAAGCTAGGAGAACAACTCCCACCAGCCTTTTTCGCTGCCAGCGATAGTTTAGCCATCGGCGCCCTTCGTGCCCTTCAAGAAGCTGGAATCAGCCTACCAGACCGCGTCAGCCTCATTTCTTTTAACGACACCAGCCTGACTAAGCAGGTCTATCCTCCCCTTTCTAGCATCACTGTCTATACCGAAGAAATGGGCCGAGCAGGGATGGATATTCTTAACAAGGAAGTTCTACACGGTCGCAAAATACCTAGCCTAACCATGCTGGGCACCAGACTGACATTGAGAGAAAGTACACGGAATGAATAGAATATCAAAACGACCTCTTATTGAGGTCGTCTTTTCTAATGATGATGCCCATGCTTCTGCTCTAACTCTCTCACCCTCCGCCTATGTTGCGCATGATTGCTTTGACTGCTGTCCACTTCAATAGTAATATTCTGCACGCCTCTTTCTTCTAAACATTGACGCACTGCTTCTTTGGTCCCCATCATCTGCTCCCCGTCCTCGATACAGAGGTGAACAATGGCGTCATTTTCCAGACCATCCATGGACCAAATACTGAGTTGATTTACACTTTTAACATTAGTTAGCCTTGCTAACTCTTTCTCTAGCTTAGCAGTCTCGATACCTTCAGGCACAGCATCTAAGAAAATCTTAAGGGTAGACCAAAAGCGAGGAATGGCTTTCGACAGAATAAAGATAGAAATAACCAGCGATAAAAGCGGATCGAGGATATACCAATCTGTAAATCGGAGGATAATCGCCATTAGGATGACAGCCAGCCAACCAAGGGTGTCTTCCAAAAAATGCAAGCTAAGAATAGACTCGTTCTTTGTCTTTCCTTTACGGACTACTAGACTAGCTAGCACATTAATAGCCACTGCAATGATTCCCAGCCATAGGATACCATTTTCATTAACGGGTTGAGGGTGAACGATCTTTGTGACATTTTCCAAGATCACTAGGACAGACCCTATCATAAGAATCACAGCCGTTAGCATGGCCCCTAAAAGACTAAAGCGTTTGTAACCCAAGGTGTACTGTCTATCTTCTTCACGATTGGAAATCGTTTCTAAAAGGGCTGAGATGCCAATGGCCATAGCATCTCCCAGGTCGTGAACAGAATCAGCAAGAACTGCACTCGAACCAAAGATTCCTCCTGCTATAAACTCAACAATCGCATAGCTTAAATTTAAGAAAAAAGCTAACCAGATAGATGTTTTAGAACTCATTTCTCTCCCTCCTTTGGTATAATGGGTATATACATACTTCTTTCATTTGTATTATCTAATAAAATTCAAAGAAAGGATAGAAGCAAACTGTAAACTATGTTCAGTTCTGAACAGTTTGTCTCAAGTGTCTATATGCCAAAAAGAGACCGTCGGGTTAGTAAGACGAAAAAAGCTATCTATCAAGCTTTTTTACAACTTTTGAACGACAAGGGCTATGATGCCACTACTGTCCAGGATATCATTGACCTAGCAGATGTTGGACGTTCTACTTTTTACTGTCACTATGAAAGTAAGGAACTCCTTTTAGATGAGCTCTGTCGCTACCTCTTTCATCATCTCTTTGAAAGGGAAGGACACTTTACGACCAAGGATTACCTCGCACATATCTTTTTACATTTTCAGAAAAACCAGGACCATGTCACCAGTCTCCTTTTTTCTAAAAACGACTACTTCCTCCGCCAACTACACAAGGAACTCGAACACCACGTTTATCCCATGGTGGCGGATGACTTGCAAGAGGCCTATCCAAACATTCCGGCCTCCTACCTCCAGCATTTTGTTGTGACGAACTTTATCGAGACCCTAACTTGGTGGCTAAAAAAAGGAAAATCTTATACCGAAGAGCAAGTGGTGAGATTTTACCTTGATGTAATGGAGATGACCTCTACAACTCCACTTGATAACTAAGCCTGAAACTCAGAAAGGAACCAACTATGTTAACTTCGATGATTCTAGGAATACTAACAATTGTACTAGCTCTCGCCTTCTCATTGCTTCACCTTGCTGCTGCCTTTTCAGCCATGAAACAAAAGAACTACAGTTTGGGAAACAAGTGTATCTTGGTCGGCAGTTGCCTCACCTCTTTGGCTCTAGCTATCTTTTACTTCGTCCCACTTGCAACCATTCTTCTATGGATTGTGGGCTCGAGTATCGTCTGCTATGGTGCCTACTGGAACGGCCAACAGAAAGAAAAACAACATATCTCGCACCACATCGTTCGTATAACGACCGCTATTATCATTACGGTATTATTCATTTTGCTCTAACACAAAAAAAGGATCATCTGATCCTTTTTTTACTTTTTTAAGCGCTTTTTGCTGCCTTGCTCCACTGATACCACCCAACTAGACTATTGATGAGATAAATTAGGTATTTCCCTTGGATTTGCAGGCTTTCTCCCCACCAGAGATAGATTGAAAAGACATTGGTAGAAGCCCAGAATATCCATTGTTCACGGTAAACAGCTGTCATGAGGATTTGCCCAACCCCATTGGTCGCATCGGTGATGGAATCGCGATAAGGACGATTGGCTCCGATAGACTGATAAATGAATCCAAAGGCCAACCACCAAAGAACACTAACGGAAAGATACTTGGTCCAACCCTTGCCGTCCAGTTTACGCGCGACAAACTCCTACTTTTCTTTCTTGAACTGTGCTTGGTAGATCCACACTAGAAGTCCAATTGGCTGCATAATTGTAAAATAGAGAGTTGTTAAAACCTCACCATAGAAGCCTTTTTGAAGGGCAAGCACCAGATAAATGATGGAATTAATCAAACCAAATAGGTAGTTACTAGCACGACCTTCAGCTTCTCAAAGAGCAGAAAAAAGGTTAGTAAGGCTTGAGAGATGAATCATTTTAAAGGCAAACAATTCCAACAAGACGTCATCATTGTCGCTGTTGGTTATTACCTACGTTACAATCTGAGCTATCGTGAAGTTCAGGAATTGCTTTATGACCGTGGAATAAATGTTTGTCACACTACGATTTATCGGTGGGTTCAAGAATACAGTAAAATCCTCTATCATCTCTGGAAAAAGAAAAATAAACAGTCCTTCTATTCGTGGAAAATGGATGAAACCTATATCAAAATTAAGGGGCGTTGGCATTATCTCTATCGAGCGATTGATGCGGACGGTTTAACATTGGATATCTGGTTACGAAAGAAACGTCGAGCAGACGATAACAGCTATAAGTTAGAAGATACCGCCTATCAAGAAGATAAAGCACGCAAAGCAGAAACCGAAGATAAGCTAGCTATTGAAGCAATGAAAAGCAAGTACACCACGCTATTGCTAGAAAATATGTTGCTAAGTCCGTTTGAAATGCAAGATACAAAAATCATGGCAGGATTGCAAGTCCATGTTTACTCCCTCTATGACGAACTGAAAGAATTAAGAGGGCTAAATAGTGTTAAAGACCACTTGTCTTATGTTGCCAGCAGACGTGAAGAATATTCTAAGCATAATATCGCACGCTACCTCAAAAAAGCCATTGAACAATATCTACCAACGGTTAAAAGGCAGGACTTAAACCATGAGTGAAGACTTAAAAACGATCAAAGAGCTGGCGGATGAGTTGAGTGTTACAAAACAAAATATTCAATATCACTACCAAAGGTTACCAAAAGAATTACAGCTTAAAAGTTCCAATGGGTCTAATCTAATAAATTCTAAAGCAGAAAAAATAATTTTAGGTAAAGTAGAAAGTAGTAGCAAATCAAATACCAAAGACCAACAAATAGAAAAATTAACTAATTTGTTAGACCAGTAACAACGATTAGCCTTGCAAGATAAAAAGTTGCTAGAAGAATACAAGGCGGAAAATGATAACTTAAAAGCCCTCAAAATGCCCTCACAGGAAACAGAATTCAAACACTTAGACAATCAATATAAAGATGAAGTGAACGCTCTTAAAGAGAAGTTGGAAAATTTACAGGAACAAATCAAAGATCAAAAAAGGATAGAAAAACAAGAAAAACCAATAAAATGGTGGGGACTATGGCGAAAATAGATGATTCAGTTAAAAAGAAAGTTCCAGAATTGCGATTTAAAGGATTCACGGATGAATGGGAACAGCGTAAGTTGGGAGACGAAGTTCGAATAGTGATGGGACAGTCTCCTAATTCAGAAAATTATACTGATGATCCTAATGGGCGCTAAAAATGCGAAGACCTATGAAGACCTATTTTGTATTAGTCAAACAAAAAATCCAAAAGAAATGGTATATGATTATGACCATGAAACAAAGTAAAATCAAACCGAGTGATCTGAGGAAGCACCCGATGATCATGAAACGTTATTAAACACAAAAGTCACCCATGTGAGTTCTTGCCAGAAGCTGAAGTTAATCCTTCAACCTGGAAAACCCGCAGAGGTGACTTTTTCTATACATCTCGATTTTTCTGGCAATAATCATTAACCGATAAATATGTCTGTGAATCACCCAGCGACTCCGCTATGTCCATAATCCGCGGTGGTAGTAATCCCACTCGCTGGACAAGTTCGTGATTGCTGAACAATTCCCGTGGACTGCCGGCGAAGCTAAACTTCCCGTGTTCCATAACATACACCGACTCAAACTCGGCGGCGACCCAATCCATGTCATGGGTGATGGTCACAACTTGGTGGCCCGAATCAGCCAACTGATGGAAAATTGCGGTCAACTTGCGCCGGCTTTCCCAATCAAGCGACATCATCGGCTCATCAAATAAATAAATCGCCGGATCCACTGCCAAAACTGTGGCAACGCTCAACAGCTTGCGTTCCGACAATGACAGGTCATATGGACTTTCAGCTGTTTTATCATCCAAGCCAACTCTTTTTAGAGCCGCTAAAGCCCGCCTCGTAATCGTGTCGTGGTCATCCATGACCTGCGCGACATTCCACTCCACCTCTCGTTGAACGGTCGGGTTGAAAAGCTGATCGTCAGGATTCTGAAAAGTAATCCCAACCTTCAGTAACTTTTCGACTGGTTTAAGATCATTAAAATTTTCTCCATCGATCTTAATCACACCGGTTTGTGGTGTCAGCAAACCCGTCAACAATTTGAAGAGCGTTGATTTGCCGGCACCATTTTGGCCGACAATCGCCACCATCGGATCGGCGAAGTGTTTGTCTTCAACATCCAAGCTAAAGGACCGTTCCGGATAAGTGAACGTCAGGTGGCTCAGTTCAATTGTGGACATAACGAACCTCCTTCAAATCAGCGTAATTCACCGGATACCGGCCATCAGCCAAGTGCCAATCCATTTTTTGAGCAAGTTGCTGGATTGTCGGGGCTGGAATCTGCCAGTCAGCTGCCAAATGATTAAACACCTCACCCGGCCTGCCCTGGGCTACCATTTGACCCTCGTGCAGCACCCACACAACGTCGGCGACTTCGCACAAATCGTCAATTTCACTGGTGACAATGAAGACAGTCGTCTCTTTGACTTGGGCCAGCCATTGGAAAAATTGCCGGCGGCCAAGGGGATCCATCTCACTGGTCGGATCATCCATAATCAAAACAGCCGGATTAGCCACAATCGCCGTGGCAATTGCCAACCGCTGAATCTGACCACCGGAAAGGCTCTCGGGACGCAAATTCAGCTGTTCAATCAGCCCCATTTGCGTGGCAACTTCTTCAACCCGTTTTTGAATCAGTCCTTCAGCCATTCCCTGATTAATCAAGTCAAAGGCGATTTCATCGGCAACCGTGTCTGCCAACCCGCTTAGTTGGCCAGCTGGATTTTGCAGTACAACTCCATTCATGGCATTATAAACAGGCCAATTGTCAGACACTCGCTGGCCAAACATGTGCCAATCGCCCTCAATCTCAGCAGACACAATTTTGGGAATGACCCCTGCCAGCACACGGCACAAAGTCGATTTGCCGGAGTGGCTATTCCCGATAATCCCAACCACCTGGCCGGTATGAACCTCCGCGTTAATCTGACGCAGTTGTGGTTGCTCAGTACCCGGATAACGGGTGGTCAAATTTTCAATTACAATCCGTTTATCTTCGTCCATATCTTCCACCCAATCAATAAAATTGCCAATCCAGTCAGACCAATGTGCAGCGTCCGCGACAGGCGATACACGCGCTGGGAGGTTCTGACAGTCCGGTTGAGATTATCAAAACCTCTCAGTTGGAGAGAAATCGACCGCGTCATCGATTGATCCAAGGTCTTAATCACCAATGGAATTAGAACCGGCAGGACTGACTTTAATTTCTGAATCAACGTTTTTTGCGGATTGGTTCCGCGAACTTTTTGTGCCTGCTGGATTTTCCGCATATTGCGCATCATTTCCGGCAAAATATAACACACCGACATCAGAACGTAGACGGTTTTATAAGACAATCCGGACAGTTCCAAATAGGCCGCGTTTTCTGAAATACTCGTGGTCACCATAAAAAAGCCACTGGTCAAAATAATCACCAATACTCGACAACCCAGAGTGGTGGCGTAAATCAGGCCTTCTTTGTAGAACGACACCCCAAACACAGAAAACAGCACAGTTTGATTCCGACTGTAAAATAACCCTTGGATGATCAGCATGGTGCAAATCAGAAACAGGCTGAATCCCAGCGCCTTAAAGGTGGTAGAACTCAATTTGGAAAATAACAATAGCAGTGTTGCGACAAGAATTAATCCGGCCTGAAGCAATAAATTCATACTGGCAAAGCTCAACAACGTCATGTTCAAGATGAACAAGAGCTTAGTAATCGGATCGATCACCTGGTACCACTTGAGCTTGACCCGTGGCGCTCCAGAAATCAATGTTTTATCAGTCATCATTTATCATCGCTAAAGAAGTGCACCATCCGCTTCGGCAGCTGACGATAGATGAAGAATGCCAGGTAGGCCACGCAGACTTTATCCAAAATATCCAAGACAAACTCATCTATAAATGAGGCCAGCCACACTGGTGCATGATTGGCGACCATTACCGCAAACAATGAGTCACCCCAAGCGATACCGGTCTGACCACCCCAAAAGATGACGTTGAGTGGCGTTGAAATGACAGCTGAAACGATGGCAATAATAATAGCAGAAACAAATACTCGTCGCGCTGACGAGAACCACCCATTGGCGTGCAAAACTCCGACAGCAATCCCAATTCCGATGCTGGTAATCGCATACACGGTTGAAATTGGCGATAAGGTCAGCCCATAGATCACGTTGTTGATGAAACCACTAATGGCACCGGCAACCGGCCCAGCCAACATGCTGGTAAGAAAGGTTCCCAAAGACCCCAGCCAAACGGGCAACTTTAACCCCTCCGCCAAGGCTTTGGCAACATAGTTAATCCCCACGGCAGCGGGAATCAAAGTCATGGTGGCAGCACTTAACCTAAATTTCCACATACTGGTACGATGAATTGGTTCTGTTTTCATAATCTTCTCCTTTTGTTTTTAAAGAGCCGTGTCTGGATAGACTTTCGGACGCAACGCTCTATTATATATCTACTGAACTGTCTATACACAAGATTTCCATCCTTAGTCGACATGAGCTGGAAATCTTTATTTGTTAAGTAGTTCACAACACATTATACACCTATTCTCTGAATAGTCAAGTGTATTTACAGTAAAAATCTAGAAAATCCTGAAAATTTCCTCTTATTTTCCATTTAAAAATGAAAATCTTTATTTCTGGCACTAAAAATGCCCAGACAAGATTGTCTGAGCATTTTCTATATGGTCGTTTAGCAAAGTTGAGTTTAGCATTTTCAAGCTATTTCTTCAACAAACCTTGTTCTTGTAAAAACTCCTTGGCTACTTGTTCTGCTGACTTGCCTTCAACACCGACTTGGTAGTTGAGCTGGCTCATCTGGCTTTCAGTAATTTTACCTGCTAGTTTATTGAGAACTGTCTCCAACTCAGGATGTTTCTTGAGAAGAGCTTCTTTCATGAGTGGCGCTCCTTGATAAGGTGGGAAGAGTTGCTTGTCATCCTCCAAGACCTGCAAATCATAACGCGCCAACTCTGCATCTGTCGAATAGGCATCTGTGATTTGAATATCGCCTGACTGAATTGCCTGATAGCGAAGAGCTGGCTCCATAGTCGCTACATTGAGATTGAGACCATACATTGATTGCAAGCCCTTATTGCCATCTTCTCGGTCATTAAATTCGAGTGTAAAGCCTGCCTTCAACTGCCCTTCCACTTTTTTCAAGTCCGAAATGGTCTTCAAGCCATATTCTTGAGCAATCTTTTTCGGAACAGCTACAGCGTAGGTATTTTGATAAGACATAGGTTTTAGATAGGCCAGATGATCCTGTTTGGCAATGCCATCACGCGCCACCTGATAAACCTGATCTGGCCCATGACCTACCTTGGGTGATGGCTGAAGCAAACTTTCAGTCACCGTACCAGTAAATTCAGGATAGATATCAATGTCCCCTTTTTTCAGAGCTTCATAGAGGAAGCTTGTTTTCCCAAAATTCGGCTTAACAGTCGCAGTCATACTGGTATTTTCTTCAATCAGCAACTTATACATATTTGCCAAAATTTCTGGTTCAGGTCCCAATTTCCCAGCAATCACCAAGTTTTCTTTCTCTTTTTGAGCTAAGAGGGCTGGACTATAAGACAGACCGAGCAATATGGTCACCAAGGCAAAACCAGAGAAAATCGTCCGCAATTTTGCTTTTTCCATCACTTTTAGTAGGAAGTTAAAGGCAATGGCAAGCACTGCTGAAGAAAGGGCCCCAATCAAAATCAGACTGGTATTATTACGGTCAATTCCCAAAAGGATAAAAGAACCCAGTCCCCCTGCCCCAATCAAGGCAGCCAAGGTTGCCGTACCGATAATCAAAACCGCCGCCGTCCGAATACCAGACATTATGACAGGCATGGCAAGTGGAATTTCAAACTTCTTGAGACGCTCCCACCTGGTCATCCCAAAGGCAATCCCAGCCTCTTGCAGACTTGGATCAATTCCCTTTAGCCCAGTGATGGTATTTTGCAAAATTGGGAAAATCGCATAAATCACTAGAGCCGTCAAAGCAGGCAAGGTTCCAATTCCCATCAAGGGGATAAAGAGTCCCAACAAGGCCAGAGACGGGATAGTCTGGAAAATTCCTGCAATCTGCAAGACCCAGTCCGCCAACTTCTCATGATAGCGAAGATAAACAGCCAAGGGAATAGCAATAAAAATAGCTAGTAACAAGGTCAAAAGTGACAACTGCAAATGTTGAGATAGAGCTGTTACCCAATCACTAAAACGCTCCTGAAAAGTTGATATCAAATTAGTCATGAACACTACCTCCAAACAAGTCTGCTACAAAGTCTGTTGCAGGAGCCTTTAAAATGGTCTCGGGATTCGCCACCTGACAAATCTCTCCGTCCTGCAAGACAGCAATACGGTCCGCCAATTTCAAAGCTTCATCCGTATCATGGGTCACAAAAATCGTTGTCATTCCAAACTCTTTATGCAATTCTTTCGTCAGAACCTGCAACTGTTTTCTCGAAATAGCATCCAAGGCTGAAAAGGGCTCATCCATGAGGAGAATCTTAGGCTGACCAATCATAGCACGAACAATACCGACCCGTTGCTGTTCTCCACCAGATAATTCATTAGGTAAACGATGCCCATACTCAGCCACTGGTAAACCAACTTTAGCCAAAAGCTCTTCTGTTTTCTTCGCAATGTCTTCCTTAGTCCAGCCCTTCATCTCCGGAATGAGGGCAATATTTTCCGCAACCGTTAGATTGGGAAACAGAGCAATGGCCTGTAAAACATAACCAGTAGAAAGACGAAGCTCACGCTCATCATAGTCTTTGATGCGCTTACCATCCATGTATATATTTCCATCAGTTGGTTCCAAAAGACGGTTAATCATCTTGATCATGGTCGTCTTACCAGACCCAGAAGGCCCAACTAAAACCATGAACTCCCCATTCTCAATCTGTAAATTGACATCTCTCAAAACATCTTTTTCTGTATAGCGTAGCGCTACATTTTTGTATTCAATCATTCTTTGTCCTCAATTTAAAATTTTCCTCGGTTGGTCAAGTTACCAACCTTTTAATAACTAATTTACCCCACTCTAAACCTCATTTTCCTTCTCTTTCAGATTAGCCAAAATTCTTTCTTGAAAACCTTCAAACTGACGAATTTCTTCCTCTGAAAATCCTTTGTAACAGATAGTATCCAATCTCTGACTGACACGTTGCCCAACTTCTTTCTGGGACTTGCCCAACTCTGTTAAAACTAAATACTTCTTACGCTTATCTTCTCCACACGGACTGACAGTTATAAGATTTTGCTCCTCTAACTTTTTTATCATAGTCGTCAACGTATTATTAGCAAGCCCAGTCGCAAGCGCAATATCTGTCGCAGTTGCACAGCCCGTCTTACTATTCCATAAAACCGCTAAAATCTTTCCCTGCTCACTCCGATAAAGAGAGTCAGGGTCTTGTCTCAGTAACTTTTGAAAAATCCGCCCATTCAACAAACGAATATGATGGGCTACCAAATGACAATATTTCATGAAACCTCCAATTTATTTCTATATCGATACGAATAAAAAATATTATAATACTTATTATTCCAATTGTCAACTATTTCGACTTAGAACTAATTTTTCTCAGTAAAAAATCTCCTACTCAAGGTAGAAGATTTCAATCTTATAAACTTAATCCGTCATGTCTGATACCAAAGTTCGACGCTCCAATGGAATACTGCACATAACTAACAAGAAAATGAAACCTGACTGAATCCAGAAAAGGGCCAAGTCAAAGATTCCATGCACAGCAACCACTGTAAGGAAAGATAGATAAAGACCGATAATTGGACGTTTCCCCGACTCCTGACTCATATCCATCATCAAACGAACAGGAGCAACAGAAGACAAAGCTAATAAAATGGTTCCCACAATTCCGTAACTCAGAATCGTATCAATATAAAGGCTGTGAGCATGTTCATGATAAGGAGCATTTATCCGAGGATAAGAGTGCATATAGGTCAATGGCCCCTCCCCCCAAAAAGGATTTTGCTTAAACAAGGCCATCCCAGCATCCCAGATAGAAATGCGTTCTTCCATAGAAGAATCTAAAGTTCCCATCCGAACTCCCAAATCACTAGAAAAAAGGAAACTCAAGCCAATCGCAAAGACCCCAATACTAAGCCAAAAGGCCTTCCAGTTTTTAATGGTCGTAAAGAGATAAATGATGGCTCCAGCGATAATAGCAGGAAAGGCTGTTCTATTTTGCGTGAAATTTAAACCAAAAAGATTTACAAAACCTGCTAGCACACAAAAGACTTTCAACCATCTTAGCTTCGTCGTTGTAAAGAGATAAAAGGCAATCATGATACAGAAGCAACAAATGATCCCATAGTAGTTAGGATTAAAGAAGGTGACCTCTGCACGGTTTTGGTGCCATACTTGCATATTTGGTGAAAGAAAGGCATAGTTAAATTTCTTTACAATTTGGAAATGCTCCAAAGTAGCAAAAGCGGCAGAGACAACACTACCAAACAAAACCGTCTGGAGTATCAGTCGAAAGAAAGCATGCGTCAGACGCTTCTGGTAAAAACTAAAGAAAATAAGAAATAGGAGCATCAGGAAAGATGCTGCTAGACCAAGCCAGTTCTTGGCGACGATGGAAATGACACTACTGTAGGCAATAAAAAAGAGAAGTACAGGATGTTTGGCTAATCCTTTGATAATTCCCTTCATCTCCCCAGTAACAAGTAAACCTATCAAATATAAAGCAAAGAGTGATAAGAACAAATAAAAAGGTAAAAAGATACTCATGATCATCAGATACAAAAAGAAATCTTTTTTCGAAAGCCCTCTTATCTTATCCAGTAATCCAATTGATTTCAAAACGGATCCTTTCTGTTCTGGATTTCTCCAGAAGATAAATGCTAAACTATCTTTATATTCTACCATTTTTTCCGTCATTTGGGAACAATGAACACGTTTTCGCCACAAAAAAAATCTTTCATTAATATGGCACTAGAACTGAATGTTTCTACCGTTTTCCACTACTTGATAGGTCTGACTTTGCAAATCAATTTCTGCTACTGCTGTTACGGACTTGTCTTTATTTTGACGTTTGATTACAATGCTGTGAGCTGTTGGTGTTTCAATGTCAATAGTCCCTTCTAGGTCAAAGGCCTCTGACCGATTACGGAAAGAAAATAGATTGAGAAGGGACTTCACCACAGGACGTTGAACTTCTTCTGCTATTTCCTCATTGCTATAGTAATGACGATTAATATTTCGACCTTCTTTGGTTTCTTCTAATAATTTCAAGTCATTTTTTCCTGCTAATAGACCCACATAGTAAACCTGAGGAATGCCTGGCGCAAAAGCTTGAATCAAACGAGCGAGGAAGTACTTGACATCATCATCTCCAAGTGCAGAATAGTAGGTTGAATTGATTTGGTAGATATCTAGATTGTTATACTCTGCACTAGAGTACTTACGTTTGACATTCGCTCCAACCTTATAGAGCTCATTTGAAGCATAGTCAATTTCCTCATCGGTCAGGATATCCTTGACATCTACCACTCCAATCCCATCATGGGTATCTAGTGTCGTAAATTGCTTCATCGGGCTCATCTTTAACCACTTAGCTAAGCGCTCTGTTCTGGAACTGTAAAGAGTATAAAGGGTCACCATTGGAAGGGCAAAATCGTAAACATAGTAATCATGATCCGCTATTTTAAACTGAATCGAATAGTGTTCATGAATCTCAGGTAAGAGCTCTGCACCGTATTCAGCTCCTATATCCCGGACCTTATCCAATAAGTCCCAAATATCTGGTTCCACAAAGAAATCATTGGTATCCAATTTCTTCACCGCATAAGCAAAAGCATCTAGGCGAATCAAATCACACCCGTTACTTGCTAGATGTTGAATCGTCTTACGGATGAAGCTCATCGTTACTTCTTTGGTCACATCAAGATCAATCTGCTCCTCACCAAAGGTATTCCACAAATGTTCTACTGAACCGTCTGCAAAAACGATCTCTTGCTTTGGTGCACGATCCTTACGCTTGTAAATTAAATCTACATCAGCTTGTGTCGGACGGTTTTCCGGCCAAAACTTGTCCCAGTTTAAAAAGAGATCTTTAAATTCACTAGCTTCATGTTTTTCTTGATAGTCCTTATAATATTTAGATTGACGAGAAATATGGTTAATCATAAAGTCAAACATAAGATAATATTTCTCACCTAAACGCTTAACATCCTCCCAATCACCAAACGCTGGATCCACTTCATCATAGTCCACTGGTGCAAATCCGCGATCACCTGTTGACGGGAAAAATGGTAGAAGGTGAACTCCCCCAATAGCATCGCCAAAATGTTCTTCCAAATTCTCATACAAGTCTTTAAGGTTATTTCCAAGACTATCTGAGTAAGTAATCAACATAGTTTTATTTTGAATGGTCATAGATGTTCTCCTTTTTCTGATGAAAGCCAAGTCTTATATGACCTGGCTTCGTAAATGAAAGATATTTTTAGATTTTTGTTCAGTACTAATATAGACTGCAATCAACTAAATACGACTTTCTTGTTTTCTACATAGAATTGCCAACAAGCTGAACCGTTCCTTTGTATCTTAATTGAACACGCCCTAAGCTCTGTGTGAAAAAGATGAATCTTCCAAGAAACCAAGGCTTCTTATTCAGATTCCCTATTTTCACTGTGAGCTTTTAACGGGCTTTGTATCTTGTTACTTCACTGCCCCGTTACTCATTCCTGAAATGATATGTTTTTGGAAGATGAGGTAGACAATGGTTATCGTTACAATTCCCACAATATAAGATGCAAAACTTGGGCCATAGTCATTGAAGTACTGACCTTGATAGTTGTATTGGAAGAGAGGTAAAGTCCACATCTTAGAATCCTTATTCAGAATCAAGAGTGGCAACATAAAGTCATTCCAGAACCAGAGAGCATTGATAATCAAAGTTGTCGCATGCATGGGCTTCAACATTGGAAAAATGATTCGACGATAAATTGTAAAACGATCAGCCCCATCAATTTCCGCAGCTTCGTCCAAACTATCTGGTACACTGATTTTTATATAACCAACATACAAGAAGAGAGTCTGTGGAATAGCATAAGTTAGGTAGAGTATTACTAGCCCCCACATATTTGCTAGACCGAGTTTACTCATCATAACTGTGATGGGAATCATAATCACCTGAAATGGAACAAATATCCCTAAAATCAAGAGCGAATACATAATTGCAAAGGCTTTTTTCTTGGACATATTTCGAGCAATGGAATAAGCTGCAGCTGGTATAAAGAAAGCCACTACAATCAATGATAACACCGTAATAACTGCTGAATTCCAGAAATAGCCTCCAATTCCATCCGAAATCAATCGTTCATAATTACTCAACGTAAAAGGATTGGGCAAACTAAAGAAATGATTCATGATATCCTTAGTTGTCTTGAAAGAACTAAATACTGTTACCAACAAAGGAACAAGTATAAGAATACCACCGACTATCAAGAGGACGTATTTCCAAAACTGATTCAATTTTTCTTCTTTTTTCATGTGTAGGACTCCTCTATTAGATTTCAAATTTCTTTGATAGCTTGATTTGGATCAGAGAAACAATTCCAATAATTAAGAATAAAATCAAGGCAATTGCATTCGCATATCCATATTGATTACTCTTGAAAGCATAGTTGTAGACTAAAAGTCCAAGAGACGTTGTAGCATTATTTGGACCACCACTCGTCAATGCAAAAATCTGGTCAAAGGCTGTCAAACCAGACTTAAGAGCCAAGATAAAAACCATTGAGATCGTTGGCAGTAAATAGGGCAATTCAATCTTCCAAAAGGTTTGTTTACTTGTTGCACCATCAATTGATGCTGCCTCTAAAATATCAGTTGGAATACTCTGAAGACCAGCAAGAAAGAGAATGATTGGCATTGCTACTCCTTGCCATAGAAGAACAAAAATAGTTGCCACTACCGCTCCGACTGGTGTCCCCAATAGACTCTCTTGTAGAAAACCAATCCCTAAAATTTTTCCAATCGTTGGAAGCCCATAGTTGAAGAATTGTTTAAAAATCAAGGAAACTGTCAAACCAGACAAAACAGCCGGGAAAAAGAACCAAGCTCTAAAGAAGGTCTGCCCCTTCATCTTCGAATTTAAGGCTCGTGCCACAACCACCCCAATCGTAATCTCTCCAATAATCAATGCCAGAGTTAAAATCAAAGTAAAGGCTATGGCTGTGAAGAATTTCCCATCAATCATCAGCAATTTGTAGTTATTTAAACCAACAAATTTATAATTATAGGTCAATCCAGTCCAGTTAGTCAAACTATAGAAAGCACCTTGTACCATTGGAAAGTAAAAGAAGATAGCTTGTAAAGCAAGCGGGATGAGCAAAAATGTCCAACCCCAGTATTTATTTAAAAATTTTCGAATAGCCATATCATCTTAACTCCTATTCTAGTCCAAATCTGCCTTCATTGGATTAAAGAAAGCATTGAGATTGTTTGCCATATTTTTCAGATTTTTATCCATCAGGTAACCTGCACTTAGATTAAAAAAGTCTTCTTCAGAGTTCCAGCGTTGGCCCAACCAAACATAATGTTTGTCCGTAAAAGCCAGTTTAGAAATAGCTGCAAGCGCTGAATCTTCTTTTTCCTGTATGCCTTTCACCGCAACTGGTGATCCATCTACATCATAGTATGACTGCATAGCTTTTGGACTAGTCATATAGCTGATAAATTCTTCGGTTTCTTTCGGATGTTTGGTAGTAGCTGAAGTTGATAATGCCATATCCCCTGCACCAACAGTGACTTCTTTTCCTACTTCTTCTCCAGGAAAAGCGAACATCCCCACCTCAAATTTTGGATCCTGTTGATTAATTGCGGCTAATGCCCATGATCCTTGTGGCATCATCAAGGCTTTTTCACTCGAAAATGCTACCACCGCATCATTATAAGAGGCACCACGCCAACCATCTTGAGCATTATCTGCTAATAAATCGAGTCGTTCTGCATCTGCTTTTAAAATAGCATCATCTGCAGAGATTGCGTTTGGTTTTGAAAAGCGAAGATAGTTATTAGCCGCGTCTCCACTACCCGTAAGGGTAATGAGAGAAAGTTGGTGGTAACCATTTAATGTCCAGCCTTCATTGCCTGCAACCGCAAATGGAGAATTCCCACTATCTTTTATCTTTTTGACAATCTCTTGAAATTCTTTAAAAGTCTTCGGTTCCTCAAGTCCTAATTCTTTAAACTTCGTTTTATTGTAATAGATTCCATAAAGGTTGGCTGTTAATGGCACACTATAAATCTTGTTATTGATTGCATACTTTTCGGCATAGTCATTCTTGATGTTCTCAAGATAGGGTTTTTCTGTCATATCTGCAAAATAGCCTGCCTTCGCCCACTCCTGAAAATCCATATTTTGAGGATAGACATTAATAATATCTGGAACATCTCCTGATAAAATCCGAGTCTTTAGAACAATTCCAGCTGAAGGTACTGTAGTCAGCTTTACATCAATATTAGGGTGTTCCTTCTCAAAATCATCCACTATCCTTTGCAAGGTATCTGCCATCTCGGTCTTCTGGTTAAAAAACTCAATCGTTACCTTGCCATCAGCTGATTGATTGTTCTGACCACAAGCCACTAGGCCTAGTAAACTTGCCACAGCTACTAAAAGAAAACCTGCTTTCTTATACCATTTCATTGGAATGCCTCCTTGATAAATTTATACGCTTTTATTATAGTCTTTTGAATTTATACTGTCTACTCAAAAAATCTCCTGGTGATAGGGTAACAGTTAAACCTGCATACATGAGCTCTGCACCCGAGTAAACAATGTTTGTCCCTTCCAGCTCATAAAGCCCTTCCACTTCTAAGTCTTTCAGTTTCAAGGTGGTTTCCATTGTTTCCACAACTGACAGGACTCGGACGTAGGTCACAATCGTTTGATTTCCATAGTTAAATTGCACAGCTGCTTCATTGGATTCAGCATCGGGATTGATTAACCTATACTGATTCCCCAACTGGACTACTGGTCGCAATTCTTTATACAAGTTCACCTGATTAGCAATCTCAGCCTTCTCTTCATCTGATAAACTTGTCAAATCAAGCTCATAGCCCAGATTTCCCATCATTGCCACATGACCACGAGTTTCCAATGGTGTCGTTCGTCCCATCTGATGATTTGGCACTGCTGACACATGAGCCCCCATAGAAATGGTTGGATAGAGATAGGATGAACCATATTGGATTGGTAAACGTGCAATAGCATCAGTATTATCACTAGCCCAGACTTGTGGGAAATAACGCATCATACCAAGATCATTTCGTCCACCACCACCTGAGCAGGACTCAAAGAGAATATGGCTATGCTTCTCTGTCAGATAAGAAACGAGTTCGTAAAGCCCCATCATGTACTGATGAGACTGCATCTGGGTTTCCAGATAAACTGAACCATTCCCCAGATTAGTGATATTGCGGTTCATATCCCATTTGATGTAGTCAATTTTATGATGAAAGAGGAGTTCATCTAAAACATTTTTCAAATATTCTACTACCTGAGGATTGGCAAGATTAAGTACTAATTGATTTCGAGAATAGGTATGCTCATAACCTGGAACCTGAATAGCCCAGTCAGGATGTTTGCGATACAAGTCGCTATCAACAGAAATCATCTCCGGTTCTAACCAAAGCCCAAACTGCAAACCTCTTTCATGGATCGCTGAAATCAGACTTTCTAGACTTCCACCCAGTTTTTTCTCATTCACAACCCAATCACCTAAAGCACGATTATCATCAAAGCGATTACCAAACCACCCATCATCTAATACAAAAAGTTCAATTCCAACTTTCTTAGCTTCATCAGCTAGTTCTAACAGTTTTTCTCTCTGAAAGTCAAAGTAGGTAGCTTCCCAGTTATTGATTAGAATTGGACGCTCTTTTTTAGAAAATTTACTTGGCATAATGTGCTTAAGTACAAAATTCTGACTTTCATGACTAATACCAGTTAATCCCTTATCTGAATAGGTCACTAAAGCTACCGGTGTTTCAAAATTTTCCTCAGGATCTAACTTCCAAGAAAAGTTTTCTGGATTAATGCCAATAGCCACCCGAACTTCATTCAGTTGATTCTTTTGGACAAAAGCTTCGAAGTTTCCACTATACATCAGTTGAATAGCAAACACATTCCCAGCATCCTCTGTAACTCCTTGATCACATAATATAAGAGCAGGTGTTTGAGCATGCCCAGAAGCTCCACGGTTCGAACTAATCGAAAAGATTCCTTGCTCTACCTGTTGACGTCGGACAGTCTTTTCACGAGCATAAGCTCCCTGCAGAGTTACTATTTCGTAAGCTGCAGCAGGAAAATCAGCCATAAAAGAAAATTCCTTATAAATGACAACTTCCTGATTGCTATTATTTTCCAATTTGCTGTAACTAGCAATTGTCGCATCATTATCAAAAGCTGTATAATACAAAGTCAGACTAAGTTGAGCCTTAGAATCTTTTAAAATCAAGGCAAGCGTCTCTGTAGCATCCATGCTGTGAGGAGAAGGTAAGCCCTGTGGACCATTCTGACCTTTTAAAATCTTTGCTTCTACAAATCGAAAGTCTGTTACTTCAGTTGCATCATGTTGAACCTGTAAAGTTGGTTTTCTAAAGTCACCCAAACCATGTTGTCCAAAAATCTGACGTTGCGTATCCAAACTAAAGGTTCGATTAGTAGCTATGGGATTACCAGAAAAAGCATGATCGCGTTCGTAAACACTATTAGCCCCTCTATAGTTCTTAATAGTCTTTCCTAAATGTTTTAATAATAAGAATCCATCCCTATTTTCAATAATCAAACTTAAACCTTTACTCTCAACGTAAAATAGATTATTCTCTATTCGAACTCCCATAAATTGTACCTCATCTATTTCTTGATAAAATTTTAGCACATAAAAGCGCTTTCTAAAATAGAGAAATGTCTACAAAGTATGGTAAAATGTTAGGTAGGAGGTGGCCCATGCTCGTTTTTTCAGAATACCAGACTGGAACAATTGATCTTTCTCTTAGCTTCTACGGTTATGAAGAATGCACGCCTAATTACTCTTTTGGTCCAGCTATTCGAGATACCTATGTACTACATTACATTACTAAAGGAAAAGGTCAATTCCATTATAAGGGGAAAATTGTTGATTTAAAGGCAGGAGATTTCTTTTTACTAAAACCAGATGAATTAACATTCTATCAAGCAGATAGCCAGGATCCTTGGGCTTACTACTGGTTGGGGATCACTGGAGGGAGGGCACCTGACTACTTTGCTCTATCTCAAATTTCTGACCAATCCTACCTCATCCAGTCAAATAACTGTCATACACAAACAACTGCAAAACTCATCTCAGATATTGTCTGCTTTGCTCAGATTACAAAATCTAATGAATTGGCTCAACTCCACATCATGGGACAACTCCATGAACTAATGTTTCATCTAGGAACGATTGCTCCCAATCAGAAAAAAGAGAATATTTCATCAACTCACCAGCTCTATCTTGACTGCAAACAATTAATTGATAGTCACTATCCACGATCGCTCACCATTCAAGATTTAGCAAAAGAGCTATCGGTTCATAGAAGTTACTTAACTAGTGTGTTTAAAGAATTTCACCAACTCTCTCCAAAAGAGTATTTACTTTTCGTTCGAATGAACCGTGCTCAACAGTTACTAGAACACACAAATGAAACGATCAAAGTCATTGCATATTCTGTAGGTTTTTCAGACCCACTACATTTCTCAAAAGCCTACAAACAGTTTTTTCATAAAACACCTAGTCAAACTCGAAAAGAATACTCTCACTCCCTCTTAGCTAGAAAGGAAAATCAATGAAATCACACCAACTAGTCTACCAAATATTAGCTAGAGAAAACGATTATGTTAGCGGAGAAAAAATCGGAGAAGAACTGAATTTAAGCCGTACATCCATATGGAAAGCGATCCAACGTCTTCAACAAGAAGGCCTAGAAATTGACAGTATCAAAAATAGAGGCTATAAGCTTATTCAAGGCGATCTGATATTGCCTGATTTGATTCAGGAGAACACCAACTTAACCATTCGCTACAAACCTGAGACAAAATCAACCCAAACAGATGCAAAAGAAGGGATTGAAGCTGGAAACAAAGGAAATACACTCTATCTTTCAACCTGTCAGACGGCAGGTCGTGGCCGCTTTCAGCGCCCCTACTATTCTCCATCTCAGGGCGGGATCTATATGTCTCTGCATATTCAACCAAACCTTCCCTATGAAAAACTCCCATCCTATACTCTTCTTGTGGCAGCTGCAGTCTGCAAAGCCATTAAAAATCTAACTATGATAGAAGTAGATATCAAATGGGTAAATGACATCTACTTCAAAAATAAAAAAATAGCAGGAATCCTCACCGAAGCGATGACATCAGTTGAGACAGGCTTGGTTACAGACGTCATTATCGGACTTGGTATAAATTTTTCTGTCGAAGACTTCCCAGAAGACCTAAAAGAAAAAGCAGGTAGCCTATTTAAGCCAGCTGCACCAATTAGTCGTAATGAGTTCATCAGCGAAATATGGAATTGTTTCTACAATACGGATTCAGATGAGCTACTTTATATCTATAAAGAAAGATCAATCGTACTTGGAAAAGAAGTTACCTTCCAGCTAGATGGAAAATTGAAAAAAGGGCTTGCAAAAGAAATCTCAGAATCCGGCCAACTTCAAGTCGAACTTGAAGATAAACACACTATCTGGCTAAATAGCGGAGAAATATCACTAACAAGTTGGTAATAAACAAATCCCCCTTTTAATGATATAGAAGGGGGATTTACATACAAAAAAAGAGCCTAGCAACTCTCAACGTACGGAGAATGGGGGATTCGAACCCCCGCGCCGGTTACCCGACCTAACGATTTAGCAAACCGTCCTCTTCAGCCTCTTGAGTAATTCTCCTATTAATGGGCACGAGTGGACTCGAACCACCGACCTCACGCTTATCAGGCGTGCGCTCTAACCACCTGAGCTACGCGCCCAAGTTCAAAAACTTGGTATGAACTTTCGTTCAAAGCGGGTGACGAGAATCGAACTCGCGACAACAGCTTGGAAGGCTGTAGTTTTACCACTAAACTACACCCGCTTAGTAAAATAAAATATGGCGCGAGACGGAATCGAACCGCCGACACATGGAGCTTCAATCCATTGCTCTACCAACTGAGCTACCGAGCCAAATTGCGGGAGCAGGATTTGAACCTACGACCTTCGGGTTATGAGCCCGACGAGCTACCGAGCTGCTCCATCCCGCGTTAATATAAAAAGGAGGATGTGGGATTCGAACCCACGCACGCTTTTACACGCCTGACGGTTTTCAAGACCGTTCCCTTCAGCCGGACTTGGGTAATCCTCCATTATTTACAATGGACCTTGTAGGACTTGAACCTACGACCACTCGGTTATGAGCCGAGAGCTCTAACCAGCTGAGCTAAAGGTCCGACAAGATCAATATAGCGGCGAAGGGGATCGAACCCCCGACCTCCCGGGTATGAACCGGACGCTCTAGCCAGCTGAGCTACACCGCCATGAATCGGGAAGACAGGATTCGAACCTGCGACACCTTGGTCCCAAACCAAGTACTCTACCAAGCTGAGCTACTTCCCGCGTTAAATAAAAGAATGCACCCTAGAGGAGTCGAACCTCTAACCGCCTGATTCGTAGTCAGGTACTCTATCCAGTTGAGCTAAGGGTGCTCATCATTATATGCCGAGGACCGGAATCGAACCGGTACGATCGTTACCAAT